>NZ_QPET01000025.1:0-73678 GCF_008368855.1 Bacillus sp. TE8-1
GTATAGCTTTCCCTATGATAGATGGACATAATATTATTATATGTATAAATCTATATAGCTGTTTGTTTTTGTAACAAATTTAAATCTCTCCAACAATACGCTGTTTCTTCTACCCTTACTCTCTCTAAAAATTTCGTATCAATTTTTTCAGGGTTAAATTTTTCATAAAACTTTTTAGAAGGATTATTCGTAACAACCCAAACTAAAAGTGATTGCATATCATTCTTTACACATTCTGATAGTAACGCTTGAAATAACTTTTGTCCTATTTTCATTCCTTGATACTCTTGTAAAAGGTAGATTGCATATAATTCTCCATCACAATTATATGTATCAGTTCTTTCTATCCCCCCATCGATGAATCCAACTATTTCTCCATTTAAATTCTCTGCTACAAATCTAAATTGATGATTACCTTCTTTTTGAAAAATATCTTCCCATTGTTTTTCTCGTTTCTCATATGCTATATTATCTAGAATTTCGTCAGCAAATATCCCTTTATACGTTGCTTTCCAACTATCGACATGCACCTTTGCTATACCTTGTATATCATCCTTTATTGCTCTTCTAATATGTATTCCCATCATTTCTCCCCCTTTATTACTCATCATTATATCAATTTCATTCCTTAAAAATCCAAATAAAAAAGAGTGAATTCACTTCACTCTTTTTTATCACAATTATCTACTTTCCACTTCAACTGAAACTACTCGATCAATCTCTTTCAGGGAACTATATAATTCTGTTGTATATAAATCTTCTGGAGCTAAAATAACCATCTCTAGTTGCTGAAATGCTCCACTATCTATATCTTTAATTTTCACGCGTTTCACATGCATGCCTAAATTTTTAATTTGCTTAAATATACCATCTAACTCATGATGCTCTTTAACAGTAATTTTTATAGATAAATCCTTTTGTCTTAATGAATACGGTCCTGCAATTTTCACAAGTTGCGGAAGTACATTAATCGCTAAAATAATTAAAACCATAGCAACTGTCGCTTGTAAATAAAATCCCGCACCAATTGCGATTCCTAAAGCTGAAGCAGCCCACACCATAGAAGCTGTTGTTAATCCAGAAATAACGTCATTACTTCTTCGTAAAATGACACCTGCGCCAAGAAAACCAATTCCACTAACAATTTGAGCGGCCAGTCGCATCGGATCCATATTTGTATGTCCTGGAACAGAATATACATGCACAGATTCAATTGAAACCATCGTAATTAAACAACTTGCTACAGAAATAACCATACTTGTTTTCACACCAAGTGGTTTATTCTTTAGCTGCCTATCTATCCCGATGAATAATCCTAAAAAGAGTGCTAAACCTAATTTGAGTAAAAATTCATATGACATATTCCTATTCTCCTTACTTTACAATGTTTCCCTTAGAATAACTCACTATAACTCTTTTATGATATCAATTCCAGTCTTTTCTATTCATTTAACGTAAAAAACCGAAAAAACATTTATAACGATGTTTCTCCGGCTTTTTATTACACTTTAGATTCTTCTTTATTTCTGATCTTTAATCTTAATTTCTGCACCTTTGTAGAATGCTAATTTACTGTCATTATACTCTTTTGTAAATTTGTTAAACTGCTCTTTCGACTTTTGTGCTTCCACATTTAATTCATTAACAGTTTTAACTTTTTCACCGATTTCTTTTAATTTCGTTTCTTTTACTTTTAATTTTTCATACAGTTCTTTTTCAGTTGCTAACACTTTCGTGTAATTTTCATTCATCTTTTGGAATGCATCATAACGATTCTTATACGACTCTTCTACTGCTTTTGCTTGTTTTTGTAACTTCTTATCTTCAATCTTCTCTATATTACTTTGAACAGATTTCGTTTCCTTCTGTGCTTTTTCTAGCATTTCTTTCTCACTTTTCAATACTTTTTCACGATCATCTACATTTGCAGTAGCTTGCTCTATTTTCTTCACAACTGCTTCATTATGATCTTTACCTTCTTGCAAAATTTGAGCATATAATTCTTGCCCTTGTTTCTCTAACTGCTCTAATTTTTTTGCTTCATCCACTAAAGATTTTTCTTGTGTTGCTGCTGTTTCAAAAGCTGTATATAGATTTTCTTCTGGCTTTTCACCGAAACAACCTGTTAAAAGTCCTACTGATAATGCTCCAACTACTGCTACTTTTCCATACTTCAACGTTCATTCCTCCATTACATACGGTTATCATGCCAGAAGTTCACTGGGAAGTGACTCTCTTCATGATAAGCTTCAAACTCATAACCTTTTTCTTTTAGCCCCTTTAAAATTGCTGGCACAGCAGCAACTGATTGCGGGTGAATATCATGCATTAAAATTACTTCTTGTGGTTTTGTTGCGTTTGTTAATACGTTTTGAGCAATTTGTGCTGCAGCTGCATCAACTGGCATTTTATTGTATCTCCAATCTAATGAATCAATTGTCCAATCCCATACTTTAAATCCGCCTTCTACCACTTTATTTCGAAGACCTTCATTCAATCCAGGCATCGAACCATATGGAGGACGTGTTAATTTAGGTGATTTCCCAATAATATTAGCGATTAAACCTTGATCTTCTTTCATCTCATTTACATACTCGCCATTTTTATATAACTTTGCGAAATTATGTGTCATACTATGCATGCCTACATAATGACCCTCAGCATTTTCACGTTTCACTAAATCAGGAAATTCTTTTACATTCGCTCCAATTAAAAAGAACGTCGCCTTCGCATCATGTTGTTTTAGCGTATTTAATAATTCAGCCGTATATTTCCCTGGCCCATCGTCAAATGTAAGATAAGCAACTTTTCTTTCTTTTCCATTAAAACGACTTGGTGCCGTTTTATTCATTTCAACTTTCGGCTGTTCACTTGCAAGCTGCACTACATTTTCTTGTTTCGCAACAGCTTTTGCTGGTGAAGTAATTGATTGAAACATGTAATACCCAATAGCTACTGCGGCAATCGCTATTAAAACGACTACTATTTGTTTAATTTTTAAAGCTTTTTCCATTCTATCGAATTCCTCTCCCTATTAATCTTATATATAAATCGCCCAATATAATTATACATCTATTTATTTTTATTTCACCATATAAATAGATTTTATTTGTATTATAATGGGAGTTTTATCAAAATTGTTGTTCCTATTCCTTCTTTGCTTGTAACACTAAGCACACCGCCATGAAGCTCTACCATTTTTTTAACGATAGCTAAACCAATACCTGCACCTGCAGCATGATTATTAATTTGGTAAAATGATTGCTCAATATATGGTAAATGTTCTTTAGCAATTCCAATCCCTTCGTCTCTTACCTTAATCACTGCTTGTCCTTCTATTTTAGTCGCTTCAATGTGTATTGTACTTTTTTTATGTGAATACTTAATTGCATTTTGAACAATATTCAAGAAAACTTGCTTTAACCTATTTCGATCTCCCATCAATTCAATTCGGTCTATAGTAGTAATAAATTGAATTTCCTTCTCTTCCGATTTAGGAGTTAATTGCCAAATCGTCTCCTCTAGTATATCGTACAACTGCACCTTTTGTTTATATAAATTAAAATGATTTGATTGTAATCTTGAAAAATCTAGCAATTCTTCTACTAAATGAATCAATCTATCTGTCTCACCTGAAATAATGCCCATACCTTGCTTTATTTCTTCTTCTGTTAAATGATCTACTGTTTTTAACGTCTCACTCCAACCTTTAATTCCTGTTAAAGGCGTTCGTATTTCGTGCGAAATAGAAGCAATGAATTCATTTTTCATCTGCTCAGCCTTATCTATTTTATAGGCCATATAATTTAAACTATGTGCCAATTCACCTAATTCTCCAGGATAATCTTCTTTAATTTTTTGCTTTAATGTGCCTTCTGCAATTTGTGAAGAGGCTTGAATAATGGATTCAATTGGCTCAACAAATGAATTTGCCAAACGTCTACTAATTAAGAAGGCGACTCCCGAAATAACAATACCTACAGAAATAGTAAACGTAATAATTTCAATAATCTTTTTATTTACATTTATTAAAACAGTCGTATATTTTAAAACACCAATAGTTTGTCCTTGATGTATAAGTGGGCTTAGCACCTCTAGTTGTTTTTTATTACCTTTCGTAGTAACTTGATTATACATTTCACCTTCTAATAATGATTGTGGAATATTCACTTTACCTTCTACCTTTTCACCACTTGAAGATTGTATAACCGAGCCGTGACGATCAATTAACTGTAATTCTGTTCCTTCTAATTGAAAGCTACTAATTATGTCACCACTATATTCTTGTAATCGAATAAAGTATAGTGAATTGTATTCTGAAAAAAAACGTGTACTCGTTTTCGCATGAGACTCTATATATTGCACAATACCATTATAATAGTATCGATAAATTGAGACTGAAAATACAACTTCAAATAATACAAGCATAAGTGTAATGACCGTCATAAAATATAAAGTCACTTTCCGTTTCATCTCATACTTTCCTTCCACACATATCCTTTTCCCCACACCGTAAGAATAAATTCAGGTTCTGATGGATTACATTCTATCTTTTGACGTAACCGTCTCATATTTACATCTACTACTTTCGTCTCACCTACGTAATTGGTTCCCCAAATCATATTTAAAATTTCATCACGCGAAACTGGCTTTGAAGCCTGATTCATTAAATACTGTAATATCATATACTCTGTAGGTGTTAAATCGACTAATTGTCCATCTTTATACAATCTTTCTTCTATAATATTTAACGAAAATGGACCTGACGTAACAATATTCGTTTTTTCTTCATGTACTTCTATTCTTCTTAATAAAGACTGTATACGTGCAGTTAATACTACTGGACTAAACGGTTTTGCAATATAATCATCTGCACCTATTCCTAGTCCTTGCACCTTATCTTCATCTTGTACACGTGCGGTTAACATAATAATACCCATTTTTTTATTTTCTTTCCTGATAGCCTTACAAACTTCTAAACCATCAATCCCCGGTAACATTACATCCAGCAGTGCTATATCAACAGTTTGCTCACTCAAAATCTGTAATGCTTCTTCTCCAGTAGTAGCTTCTATTACATAAAATCCAGCACGTTTTAAATTTAAAACAATAAAGCTACGGATCGTTAATTCATCTTCTAAAACTAAAATTTTTGACATAATTCCCACCTCCTACTCTTGTTGATAATCCGCTAGCGGTTTTATATATGCTTTCACTTTTTCAAATTCCGATTGCTTCGGTACTGCATATACGTGAGAAGCCGTTTTAATTGCTGCGCTGTAGCCTTTTATATTGAACCATTCTTTCCGCTTAAAAATATGAACTTCAAGCCATATTTTATTTGTTCTTGTATCCAAAAACTTTTGAGAATTTGATTCTTTTTGCTGATCTGGTATTGTAATTTTCCCTATTAACTCTTTAGGAATTTTCACATAATACCCTTTTTCTATATCTATATATCGTTCTTCAATTGGTTTAATTCCAGATTCACTACACTGTATGTAACGTTCAAAAAGCGGACTATCACCATGTGATTTATCCTCCCAACCTTTTGGACGTACAGTACGAACAAATTCAATAATGCCGTCTTCATTAACATCTTTACTTTCTACAACATATTCATTAAATAAATCTTCTTTCCCACCTATAGGTAATACTTCATAATGATCCTGATCAAATTTTGCTACATAAGTTATACCTGAATGAGCGCCAACTCCTGCATCAATTACTACCGCCTTTAGTGATTTAGATATACGCCCCATTTGTATTCTTTGAATACTATTTATAAATGGATCGTATGACACTTCAGATAAAGTCTTAAATTGTTCCATGAACTCAACTGTCAGCTTCTCATCTTTTTCAAATGTAACAAGGCTTATATCTTTCAGTCCATTTTCATTTAGATCCTCTATGAATAACTTCGTATAACTTCGATTATATATTTCCTTCATCTCTTCATTTTCTTCCGAAAAAACATACATAACATGTTCTAACGATTCACGATTTACAGAGATTCCGATTAACAACTCTCTCTTCCCGTTCCCTGTAAAATCACCGACTTCAACGATATCTACATCTCCACCATCAAATTTATGTGTGGACTTTATTCTCCAGCCATTTCCGATTTCTTCATATACGGCTAAATATACGCTATGATCTTCATTCGGCAATTTATAAAATAAGATGGCTTCTTTCTTATTATCTTGTTTAAAATTCATTGACCAAATCATCTGTTTATCTTTGTTAGACATTGGAGTAAGTAAGCGATAATTAACAGGTAAATCTTTATCAATTTGTTCCTTTAATTCATTAATCCATTTTTCATTTGTAGGAGCTTCCATTAGACTTGTTGGAGCTTCAGACATTTTACATCCAGTCAATATAAAGATAATTCCCATCATGCTTAACCATTTCTGCATATGATATCTTTCCTTACCACAAATTTTGAATATGTCCTTTTACTTTTTTACCTATCCATTATACTCATACATATGAGTATAATTTTTCTAAACTAAAAAATCGTTACAGAAAAGTTACAAATACATTCCAAAAAAAAAGATTGGCAAAAGCCAATCTTTTTTTATTATTCGTTTCGGACTGATTTTGGCGTTACACCTAAATGATCATTTAATTTTTTTGAAATATCTTTTACATTTTTTTCATTTGGAATGTAATAATAAATACCACCGATACGTTTATCTGTACCTTCTATTTGCATTTTTTCCATTTCCAAATTAGATCCTGCCATATTTTTTGTAATGGCCAGCATATCGTCAAATGTTAAGTTCGTTTTCATATTTTTATCAACCGCATCCAGTAAAGAGCCCATTTTGCTAATTGATTGAACAGACATCGCTTTTTTAGCAATTGCTTCTATTACAAGTTGCTGTCTCTGTCCACGCATTGCGTCACTATCAATTTTACGCGTTCTTGCAAGTGCAAGAGCTTGTTCTCCATTTAAATGTTGGTAACCTTTTTCTAAATGGATCATACCAGCTTGGTCTTTACTATCTTGTTCAGTGAAAGTAACTGGTACATCAATATCAATACCACCAATTGAATCGACAATTTGTACGAATGATTCAAAGTTAAACTTCACATAATAATCAACAGGTACATTCAAAAATCTTTCCACCGTATCGCGTGTGCTTTCTACGCCACCAAATACGTGAGCATGAGTAATTTTATCTAATTTTTTTCTAGTTGGAATGTAAACACGTGAATCACGTGGAATACTTACTAGCTTAACAGACTTATCATCTTTATTAATTGTTGCTAATAAAAGTGCATCTGTTCGAACTGCTTCGCCATATTGGCTTTTTCTCATTTCACTTCCATCTACACCCATGATTAATATTGAAATATTATCCTTTAAAGGTTCGACTTCTTTATCACGCTTTGATGACTTATCAATTTTTGCATACGCATCATTTACAACAGCTTTTGCTTTATTATATATAAACGAACCATATCCTACTCCTCCAAAAATAAGTAGGAAAAATGGAATTAATATGAACCATTTTATTGACTTTCTTTTAGAACGCTTTTTATTACTTCTCGTATTTTGTTCTAATTCAGAGCTCATACCCATTCGCCTCTCTTTCTCTTTACCAAGTATAATGTAAGTCTATTTATCTTCATATTGAATTTCCTTTCACTAACCTTACAATTTTGTAAGGTTACTACTTAAACCCAATACGTATTCCATTTCACATTATACTCTCGTACTTATTTTTGGCAAGTCACTATTTACCAATTTCAAAAATTTAGCACTTCGCAACATGCGGATTTACAAATTTATTAACTCTTTCATTTTAAATTAGAATGTCTTTTTCCTAACAAACGATATGAATAAAGAATCCAGCTAATTATAAAATCTCTATGAATACAGTATATTTAACTTTATTATTTCTCAAACGGCGTATACACACTTTTCTTCCCCTGATTATCAATGTAAGCCGACTTTGCTTTTATTTTCGTTTTTTCTATTTCCATGTCTTCATTTGAGAAGTTCACAATGATTTTAATATCTTTTCCATAAGAAACAGATTGTACTAGCTTATCTTCTGACAAATACGCAAAATTCGTCATCTCTTCTTTTACTGCTTTTTCATGAACTTCATTCCAAACTTTTAGATGCTCTGTAATTTCTTTTTTATGCTTATCCCACTCTACTTCATCTAAATGGTACAACGGAGGAACATTATACAATAATTCAGACAGCATTCGATTTCCAACTTCATCTTTTACCTTTAAACTTCCCCATTCCCAATGATGCGTTGTAATAACGGAATCATTGTATACTAATTTATATAATGGTACCGAATATACTGGGTTTAAATATACTTGTTTATATTCTTCTTTCAATGGTACTTGTTTTGCATATTTTTCAGGCACATTTTGATTTGGTGACCAATATCCACCGACATAATACGGACTTGTTTTATTTTTCCGCATATCTTCATCGTCCCATTTAATAACAGGTGTTTCAATCCCGTGTGCAAATGCAATCGTACTACTAGCAAAATCATTTCCGCCTTCAGAACCAACGACCATATCCTTTTCTTGCGCAATGTAGTCCATTCGTTTTAAACGTGCTTTTAAATCTTGCTCTTGCGTCGTTATATGTTTCGCTGAATAGTCATCGTAAATTTCACCTGTCGCATCACAATCAATAAACCATGAATTATATTTAGGACCATTTTGTAATATATCATTCATGCGTTCCTTTACACTAGGCAGCGATAAAGTCGGATTTAATTTGCGACCTCTACCTAAAAAGCCTTGCACCTTTTCTCCGTTTTTCTTCGTTACAGTAGCCTCTTCGTATAATGATGGGTCATTAAAGGATGCTGTGTTCCAATTTTTATCACTTTTTTCGTGAATGGAATGATACGAATCATACGGACCAACTAAATACCCCATTTCCTTAGCTTTTGTCACGAAATTAGGTTGCATAAATCCTTGTTCCCAGTTCGGCAGACCAATCCATGCTTTTTCTATTCCTGCCTCTTTCATTTCCTTTAGTATGTCCGTTCCATCTGCATTACCCCATTTACTTACCTCTTCAACCGCATCACCAAGTAGCGACTTTAATAAATGCTTATTTAAGCTATACAATTCTGTATTCGTTAAGTGACCTACACCTTTCTTTAATAGCACACTAGCTTCCTGATTAACGTTTTGAAAAATATCCTCTTTATAAAATTCCTTCATAGATAACACTTCGTTTATATAACGTAAAATAACATTTTTTTGATACTTATCAATAAAATCTTGTTTACTTACTTGATCTAATACATTCAGTTCCCCAGGCTCTGAACTATTCTTTTGAATAAGTTCTTTTATATGACTAAACAGCGGGCTATTTATTTGCTCTCTTAGTTTTGACCAATTTATATTACTTTCTGATAAACCATTTTGATTCCAAAAATAAAAATGCGCCGCTCCATATAACTTTTCGATTTCTTTATTTTTTCTAGCCTTTTCTTGTAATGTTTTAAATTCACCTTTTTGAACAATATCATCCTTATACAGTTTAGTAATGCTTACCGCATCATTATTTGTCACATATAATTGAAATCCATATGTTTTATTTTTATTTATGCTCGGAAATTCATGTGTAAAATCAAATCCTATTTTCGGATCCGAATGAAATTTCAATTCATTATTAAACATATTCTTTGCAATATATACAATTGAATATTTCGAACCATTTAATGCGAAAAACTTCATAGAAAATGATTCAGCAAATGAATATGCATCATCCTTTAAAAACTTCTTCCAATTCTCATCATTGCTCGGAATTTGCTTACCCTCCCATAACGGAAGTGTATAATTTTCAGCTTCTACTTTCGGCCATGTAAAGCTTTCTGCACCAGTCGATTCCACTTCAATGTTTAAGTGGTCTTTTTTCTTTTCTAATTTTATTTTTACTTTTTGATCTGGATATTCCCACGATGTACGATCCTTTTCTTTTTTTACATTCGATACCTTCATTTTCGGTAGGGGTTGTGATGCCTGTTCCTTTACCCCCTCATGTTCTACAGTTAATGTGAATGTTTCTGGATTTACATCATAAGTAAAATCTTTATACGTCGCTTTCTTTATTTTAGACTCTTGTACAGCATTACTACCTTTTACGTCACAACCGACTAAAGTCGAAAACGACATAGTTGTAAGAAGACATATCGCTATCATTTTTTTCATCCTCTGCACCTCCACCAATGAATATACAGGTGCTTTGTTACAGGAATGTGGCAAAAAATAATAGAGCTAGCATTTTGCTAGCTCTATTTGGAGTATTAAAAGTTGATATGAACAACTATAACTTGCTTAGAAGATATGTAATACAGTAACTGCGTTTTTTTCTCAATAATTATGAAACTAAGCAAATCAAAATTTTAACAAGCATTCTTCAACTGAAAAAATAAGTGTATACAATGTATCCTAAAAATAGTACTAAAATGATTATTCCTGTGCCTTTCCAATTCATACCGCCTGCTATATCAACTGGACTACCTGTTTCCGCTCTATTGAGTCCGTCACGTAAAGAACCCGTAGGATTACTTTTTAATTCACTTTGTCTCATACGCTCTCTTTTTTCTTCTGGTGACTCTTTATTCATGTAATCACCTCCAAAATGAATGCACTCTTTACTTACATTATTCAAAATCAACATTTGTTTTATATTTTCTTCCGAAAAAACCTAATTTAAAATAGGTTTGCAACGTAAAGAAAGCTAGCCATGCCAGCTTTCTTTACGATCCAATATGCTCTTCCTTATTTACAATAATACCTTTATGGTCGATTTCAAGCTCACATACTTTCATATCTGTAAATACTCTCGCTAACTGCCCAGCGATTTCTTGACGTTTCTCATATGGTGCTAATATAAAAATAGATGGTCCCGCACCGCTAAGTGCTGTGCCGTACGCACCAAATTCTTTTGCGCATTTACGAATAGATGGTAATAACGGTACGAGTTCTAAACGATATGGCTCGTGAAAATGGTCTCTCTCCATCATTTCACCTACAACTTCCCACCGCTTTTGACATAATGCAGCTACTAATACGTTACTTATCGCACTCGCTTTAACTGCCTCATGAAACGGAAACATCTTTGGTAATACAGATCGACTTTCATCTGTATTTAATTCTTCATTCGGAATGAGAGAAACTACACCTAATTCCTTGCTCTCAATTCTTACGACGGAAACATCCTTTCCATCAAGTGCTCCAATTACAGTTCCACCTAATATAGAAGCAGCGACATTATCAGGATGTCCTTCAAAATTTGTAGCAATTTGAACTTTTTGATCAGCAGTTAAGTTCAAATTGCCTAGTTGATTCGCAAGCTCTATCCCAGCTACAATCGCTGATGCACTACTTCCTAGCCCTCTCGTTAATGGGATATTACTAGTAACTTCTATTATATGGGGTGATATAGAAGGACATACTTTACATGCCGTGCTAACGATTAAATTTTTATCGTCTGCTGGAATTGATTCTTCAAAGGAATGGATTACTTGCCATTTATCAGCTTTTTCTTTAACCACCACATCTAAATACAATGACAAAGCTATTCCAACTGAATCAAATCCAGGACCAACATTCGCCGTACTAGCAGGGACACGAACGCTAAATGGTATCACGACATAATCACCCCTTTAATATGATCTTTAATTTGTTCTATATCATTTGACACATTTGCGATGTCTAGTTGATTTGAAGAAATAGCGATATCAGGATCCTTCAAACCATTTCCAGTTAATACTGCAACAACTGTTTCTCCCTTTTTGATTTTTCCAGATTCAACATGTTTAATTACGCCGGCTAATGAAGCATTTGATCCTGGTTCAGCGAAAACTCCTTCAGTTTTTGCTAATAACCTATACGCATGTAAAATTTCTTCATCTGATACCATATCTATTTCACCACGAGACTGCTCGGCAGCCTCTACTGCATACGACCAACTTGCTGGGTTACCGATGCGAATCGCTGTTGCAATTGTTTCAGGTTCTTCAATTACATGCCCTTTTACAATTGCAGCTGCTCCTTCCGCTTCAAAACCATGGATTCTTGGCTTATTATAACCTTTTTCTTTCTCATATTCACAGAAACCTTTCCAATATGCTGTAATATTTCCTGCGTTCCCAACAGGGATAGCTAGAACATCTGGTGCATTTTGCAATTGGTCACAAATTTCAAATGCTGCCGTTTTTTGCCCTTCAATTCGATAAGGATTCACTGAATTTACTAACGTAATCGGCTCTTCTGCAGCAATATTTCTTACAGCCTTAAGTGCATCATCGAAATTCCCTTCTATTGAAATAATTTCAGCTCCATAAGCGACCGCTTGCGCTAATTTTCCATGTGCAATCTTTCCTTCTGGTATTACGATAATACATTTCATCCCAAGACGTGCCGCATATGCTGCAGCTGATGCTGATGTATTACCTGTTGATGCACAAATGATTGCTTCTGAACCTTCTTCTTTCGCCTTAGCAACTGCCATGACCATACCACGATCTTTAAAAGAACCTGTCGGATTCGCTCCTTCGTACTTACCGTATAGCTGAATCCCTAATTGTTTTGATATATTTAATAATGGAATAAGTGGCGTGTTTCCTTCCATTAAGCTGACATCAGGTGTATTTTCATTCACTGGTAAATAAGACGCATACTGTTTTAATAGTCCTTTATACATATTGTTTTTCCTCCTCAATAATGTAGTAACTGTTTATTTCACTTGCGACAGCTTCTATCGCTTCTAAAACTCGTTCAAATTGATACTTGGAAGTTCGATGTGTCACAACAACGACTTCTGCCAGTTCACGGTTTAAAGGTAATTGAATAACCTCTTTTAAACTTACAGAATAATTAACGAAACATTCTGTTATTTTTTGTAACATCCCAGGCTCATCTCGTAATGAAATACGTAAGAAATATTTCGAAACTACTTCTTCATCACCTTGTAATTCATAAGGAACTGGTTCTTTTAACGCACTTTTATTTTTCGGAACTTGATTCATATTTTTAACGATTGAAATAATATCACTTACTACAGCAGAACCAGTCGGTAACTTCCCAGCTCCGGGTCCATAAAACATTACTTCTCCTACCGCTTGGCCATGGACATACACCGCATTAAATTCATTATTCACATTTGATAATGGATGCTGGCTCGGTAAAAGCGTCGGTTCTACACTTAAATGAATGGCTGGTCCTTGTTTTTCAGCCTTACCAATTAACTTCATAATAAATCCTAACTTTTCAGCCATTTGTAAATCTTCTTTTTCGACCTTTCGAATCCCTCTTACTTGCACATCATCTAATGAAACATTCATCGAAAAACCTAAGTTTGCAAGAATTGCTACTTTTCTTGCCGCATCTAGTCCATCTACATCTGCTGTCGGATCCGATTCTGCAAAGCCTAATTTTTGTGCTTCCTGTAAAGCCTCTTCATAAGACCATCCATTTTGACTCATTTTTGTTAACATATAATTTGTTGTACCATTTACAATTCCCATTATTTTTTCAATTTGATCTGATGCTAGCCCATCAGTTAGTCCTCTTAACACTGGAATACCGCCTGCTACACTCGCTTCGTAACATAAATCACAATCATTATCGTTCGCCAGTTGAAGAAGCTCTGCACCATATACAGCCATTAAATCTTTATTTGCTGTTACGACATGCTTTTTATTTCGTAAAGCCTTAACAATATGCTGCTTTGCTTCTTCAATTCCACCCATTACCTCTACTACAATATCAATATTTGAATCATTTAGAACTTCATCTGCATGACTTGTTACTGCAATTCCATCAATACAAACATCGCGTTCTTTTTCCAAATCACGTACAACGACTGTTTTCACTTTCACTTCGTATCCTGTATCAAGTGCGATTTTTTTATAATGTTCTTTCAAAATATGAACAACACCACTTCCGACCGTACCTAAACCTAATACCCCAACATTTATAACGTTATTCATCTTCTAATCTCCTCCTAAAAGTTTAATGGTTACATCTATAAATCACCTTACTCTGCTTTTTTGTCATGCAGGTGGTGGTTATTTCCGTATTTATAAATCGTTTCATATTACCGCACCTCCTTTCAAAGTAATAAAAAAACACACTCTTCCCTAGGAAAGGGACGAATGTGTTTTCGTGGTTCCACCCTTGTTCCAATCTAGACGTACCTCCTCCTAGATTGCTCAAGTTCAGATAACGGCTGATACCGTCAATAATTACTAGATTACTCGTTCACTATTGAAGTTCAAAGGTGGTAAAATCATTTCTCGTGTTAGGAAGCTCACACCCTTGGCTTCCCTCTCTGTAAACCGTAAAAATGATTTCGTGTCCTTATCGTTACTTTTTTCGTTCATGTTTATTTGTTAACTCATTATACTCGCATAAAAAACAAAATCAATAATATTTTTAATTATTTTAAATTTTCAATCTATAACACTATAAAAAAAACACATTCTTCCC
The DNA here is from genome assembly GCF_008368855.1 of Bacillus sp. TE8-1. Lineage (NCBI taxonomy): Bacteria > Bacillati > Bacillota > Bacilli > Caryophanales > Bacillaceae > Bacillus > Bacillus sp. TE8-1. The sequence goes on from NZ_QPET01000025.1 coordinate 14,497, forward strand.
TAGGAAAGGGACGAATGTGTTTTCGTGGTTCCACCCTTGTTCCAATCTAGACGTACCTCCTCCTAGATTGCTCAAGTTCAGATAACGGCTGATACCGCCAATAATTACTAGATTACTCGTTCACTATTGAAGTTCAAAGGTGGTAAAACCATTTCTCGTGTTAGGAAGCTCACACCCTTGACTTCCCTCTCTGTAAACCGTAAAAATGATTTCGTGTCCTTATCATTACTTTTTCGTTCATGTCTATTTGTTAACTTATTATAGTTATCAACTTTTTAAAAAGCAAGCCTATTTTTACTAACTATTTTCAAAATAATTTTTTATTATATTTCACAATAACATTATGCAACTGCCACTCAATTTACCTATTTTGTCATTTCTCCAGTTTATAAATCAACGGTTCATATATAAAGTGAAACTTTAATCCGTGGGGATTTTGTTTATCCCCACCTAACTTCTTTGTTTTCGCTGAATTTTGAGGTAGGAATCTTACTGCCCGTTAATGCGGGATAAATTCCCCATTCTAAAACCCGTACATACCCACCTTACAAAACTATATCAATAAAATTTTCAATACAATCTTTTTGTATAACTTTCTTCTAAAGAACGTGCAACATCTTCTTCTGAAGTATTCACTTTCGCATGCTCCAGCAACATTTTTGCTGCTGAAGGTAACTCTTTTTTATTTAACCAAGATTCTGATTCCCACATCTTAGAACGAATAAACGCTTTTGCACAATGAATGTAACACTCTTCTATTTCAACAACAATTCCAAGTAACGGATTGCGTCCATTCGCCTGCATTTCTTTCAAAATTTCTTCGTCGTTTGTAATATATGCTCGGCCATTTATTCTGAGTGTCTCCCCAAGACCTGGAATAAAAAAGATTAGTCCTACACGTGGATTTGAAATAATATTCAAAATGGAGTCTATACGACGATTTCCTGGTCTTTCTGGAATGATAATTTTATTATTATTGAGTACGTATACAAATCCAGGTGCGTCTCCTCTCGGCGAGGCGTCACACTCCCCCAACTTATTTGCAGTAGATAATACTAGAAAAGGAGATTTAGAAAGGAAATCTACACAATGGTGGTCTAATGATGAAATAACTTTTTTCAATGCTCGCTCACTTGGTTGCCCCAATATTTTTCGTAACTCTTCCTCTGTTGAAATAATCGATTTTATTTCCATACGCTCTATCTCCACTTATAATCGCCCCTTTTTCTTTATTTTCCCAAAATTCAATACGAATATTGTATAATAAAATTTGCAGAAAGGGGAATTAAAATGACAGAGTGGTTAACAATATTTGATTCTGAAAGAAATACACTTGGGAAGAAATTACGCGATGAAGTGCATCGTGACGGTGATTGGCACGAAACATTTCACTGTTGGTTTGTAGAAAAAGATGCTAAAGATATATTCTTATATTTCCAGTTACGCTCTAAAAATAAAAAAGAAGCTCCATGTATATGGGATATTACTTCAGCTGGACATATTATGCATGATGAAGATGTACAAATTGGTGGTCTTCGTGAAATCGAAGAAGAATTGGGGCTTTCCTTTCAAACTACTGATTTAGTATACAAAGGAATCTTTAAAATAGACTATGAAATTTCAAATCTTACTGATCGTGAATTTTGTCATATGTATTTTCACAATGTCATCAATCCACTTCCATTCGCACCAGGTGAAGAAGTAGACGATGTGATGAAAGTACATGCAACTTCTTTTCTACAACTATTAAATGGAGAGATTTCATCTTTAAAAACGATTTCAGTCTTAAACAATAAACCGATTACGATAACATTTGAAGATATTTATCCGTATGATCTTGCATACTATGAATTTGTTGTTGCACAAGGAAAAGAACTACTAAAAAATAATCGTTTGTAAATATAATAGGACTCCTATCTATCATTGACTGAGAGTCCTATTTTCCTTATCATCATTGTTCAATTGTCTTTAATCTGTTCTCTACTCGTATAAATAAGCGAATGATTAACAATACCATAACCACCATAATCGCTATTATTGTATGTGGATATCTAAACAGTATACTAATAACACTTCCAATTAACATCATGATAAATCCGTTTTGCTTCATCACTTCTACACTATACCTGTTACCCGCATCCCATAATTCCTTATTTTTCATAGATCGTTTCGTACGATAACCATATGCCGCATTAATATCGGTCGGTGGATTTTTTTGAAGAATAATTGCCGCAAGTATAAAAATAATACCAATCAATATGCTTATTCCTATGTTTACGAGTGCATCAATCAATTATACCCCCCTAACTTACACTTTCATTATACGACACAACCTTTATTTTTCCAATTTATAACACATTCACTTTCTTTCTTTCGATGTCTGGAACATACTTGGAAGTGTTACAAAACGTGCCCCTTTCGTTTTTAACTGCGGAATGATTTTGTCTAGTGCATCAACAGATCCTTGTAAATGCCCACCTGGAGTAGAATGCTGCAGTATGACACTACCTGGAAATGAATTCCCTAACACATTATTTGTAATCGTATCGGCACTTACACCTTTCCAATCAACTGTATCAACACTCCACTGTACAATCATAAAATTTTGCTCAGTTGCCCAATTCAATTGATTTTCAAGTATTTCACCATACGGTGGACGTATAAATTTAGGGGCATAGCCGGCTAAACGTTTTAATATTTCTTCCGTTTTTATAATTTGATTACGGTACTCAACGTCATTTACTTTCGCTAAATTCGGATGACTGTACGTATGATTACCAATTACATGCCCTTCATTTGCAATACGCTTTACTACGTTCGGAAATTTTTCTGCGTTTTCACCAAGTAAGAAAAAAGTAGCTTTTACATTATGTTGTTTTAACTTATCTAATATTTTTGGCGTGAATTCTAAATCTGGTCCATCATCAAATGTAAGAGCGACTTCCGCTTTATTATACGGTCCTGAAAATGCGTACGCATATTTTTCAACCCATGAAAATGGTGTCCACGATCCACGATCATATGCTTTCATTTGTACTTCATAATTTTGAGGGATATATGCGTATGGCAATGAGTTTATATAGTCTCCATAATAAAATGAGTTATATGGCATATAAGCATACGAAACATCTCGTTCTAGTCCCCATTGATATGGAGCAAACATTTGTGGCGAATAAAAATAATACATGATAAAAAACCTCCCTAAATTTTCATATGTGATTCATCTGCACTTTGTTAGAGAAATTGTTATTCATAAACAAAAATAAGACTGTCCTTAATTAGGACAGTCTTACTACTTTATATTATTAATAAATTGATGTACTATCTTTTGGCAAAGCTTTCACATGTTTTAAATAGTTCGTCACTTTATCATCCTCATCTTGCGGATATTGATATTCATACGTGTTAGCGATTTCGTTCGCCACTTCCCTAAATAAATCACTCATGACAAAGAATGACTCCCATATGTTTTCATATTCAGCATTAGAAAATGTCCTTTTAAATTGCTCCCACATATCTTCTTCAATATATTGCTCGAAATGCTTTCCAAACTTCCCTGTATTAACTGTAAAGTCTGTTTTCATACCAATATGCCATTCTAGCATTACAATGAACATATCTCGCACTGGTCCTTCAAGCATTCCTTTTGCATAAGAAAGTTCCTCTCTCCATAACCCTTTTGCCACATTTGTACTACACCACCAAAATTCATTACAGCAATCCAAAAACTCTTTTTCTGTAGGCTTTTTTATTAAGTAATCCTTATCGCTTGCTGGCGGGAATCCTTCCATACAATTATCTTTATCAAGAAGCAGTTTACTTAAACTATCTTGTCCAACGAACTTTTTTATTAACTCAACTGGAACTAGCGTTAAATCAATCCGATTCCCATCCATGAACTGCATTAAATACGGAAACTTCCCATCTTCATCTGGTTGAACTAACGACATTTCTTCTGGCATTTGTACTATCATTATTTCTCCAAATCTATGAACCCAATTATGATTAGACGTAAAAGATTGTATATCATTTACAACATACATAATATCATAGTCTTGAAAACAATCTCTTTTCACATTTGGATTTACACGCGATCCATTCATGATAACTGCTCGAATTCTTTCATCCTCTTTTGCTATATTTATAATTACGTCTAACATTTCTTTTTCAGTTCTCATCTACTTATATCCTCCAATTTTTTAATATATAATATAGTGTTATGTATATTGGAGGTCCACGAGCTAATCTCGTTATACACGATACATGTTATAATTTTTGAAACTTCTTTTTCATCCTTTTTCCTCCTTACATCACTCTTTTACAACTGCCATCCCTTTCAATTTCCCAATGCTTTCTACCATTCACTTTTAATTATACCGAAAATTCTGTCTCGAATACAAAAAATAAAGAAGGGACATCTACCCCTTACAGAATAGATATCCCTTCTTTTAAAGTTAAATTTAATTCCTATGGATTAGTAGACCAAAGCCCAGCAGATTTAATAAATGTACGTTTATTTAATTTCAGCTGCGCTACGATAAATTCTGCAATATCTTCTGCTTGCATTACTTTATCAGGGTTTCCATCAGTTAATCCTAAATCTACAGCCATATCAGTTGCTACTGTACTTGGAGTTAAAGCTGTTACACGAATGTTATGTTTGCGAACTTCCATCGCTAACGATTCTGTTAAGCCAAGGACACCAAATTTAGAAGCACTATATGCACTTGTTACAGGTGCACCTTTTTGTCCTGCTGTAGATGAAATGTTAATGATATCACCAGATTGTTGTTCAATCATGCTCGGTAAAGCTGCACGAGTTGCATAGTATACACCCATTAAGTTTACTTGAATGATTTTTTCCCAATCAGCAACGTCTAGTTCTAAAAACTTACCGAATTTAGAAATACCAGCGTTATTAATTAAAATATCGATAGATCCTAAACCATTTTTTAACGTTTCAATCGCAGTTGTTACTTCTTCGTATGAAGAAACATCAGCAGTTGCAATAACAGCTTTTACACCTTCTGCTTCTACTTCTTTCGCTACAGCTTTTAAGTTTTCTTCTGAACGAGCTAATAAGCCTACATTTACGCCTTCTTTCGCTAATGCGATTGCTACAGCGCGACCAATCCCTCTACCTGCTCCTGTAATTAAAGCATTTTTACCTTGTAATAATTCTGCCAAGTATAACACTCCTTAATCATCTCAGTTATGTATTATATTAAAATTGTATCTATGTTTATGTAAAAAGGCAATGATGCACTTTCATGTGCGTAGGTTACTTGTAGGTAACTGTAGAAAGTTTTTATTTATAAGTTTCATTTTTTTACTATTATTCATGTAAAATAAAAACAAATCCAGCATAGGGGAGTGTATGAGTATGAAAAGAAAAAATGGTTCTTGTTACTAACTGCAGTCGGACTATGTATCATATTGTTTGCACTGTACTTTATATTTGGTAACCCACTAAATTATAAAGTAATAGAAAAAGATACTAGCCATTATCTCCATATTAAAAAAGGTTATAAGCAAGAAGAAATACAAAACATAACCGGAAAATATACTCCCCTTTATAATATTGGCTATTATGCAACAGTAGTATATAAAGACGAACCATATTTCACCTACTCTTATACATACGATGATAATAAAAAAATAATACAAGACAACGGTATTTTAGGAAGACATACTGAGTCATTTGAACATCTTAATTTAAACTGGTCGTTGTTTGACCAGTTAGTAGATGGTATTCATACAAACTTGCAAGGAAGAGGTTTAAGAGAAAAGAAAGATTATTCTATACGACACGTTCAATTCATTGATATAGATGACGATAAAAACGGTGTGGAAGCATACGTTGACTTTAAGAAAGATAAAGAATCCGATTACTCATATCGTATGAATAGCGAAGGAAAAGCTTATCAATATAATTGCAGTAACGGTAAATGCATTTTTAAAGAGAAATAGTGTTAGAAGGTTCTCCTTCTAACACTATTTCTCTTCATGATTTGGCATACGCACAATAAATTCAGTACCTTTTCCTTCCTCACTCTCAACTTTTATTTCCCCATGATGAAGGTCGAGTACTTTCTTTACAATAGCTAAACCTAAGCCACTTCCTCCATAGGCACGATTTCGTGAAGAATCCGCTTTATAAAAACGCTCAAAAATATGTTGTTTCTGTTCTTCTGATATACCAATTCCTGAATCACGGATACGCACTTCCACTACTGTCTCATGTTCCTTTAACTGAATAGTAATCGTACCACCGCTTGGAGTAAATTTAATACTATTATGAATTAAATTAATCCACACTTGACTCATACTTTCTTGGTCAGCAATAACATGTGCTTTTTCTAAATCTAGTTCTAACTCAATTTCTTTTTCAGCCCAGAGTGGTTCACTATTTAACACAATTTGCTTTAATTGTTGATCTAATCGATAGCTCACTCTTTCTGGTATATATTCTTCTGATTCTAAAAGAGTTAGCTTTAGTAAATTTTGACTTAGTTTAGATAATCTCGTTGTTTCAGTTTCAATAATGGTAAGATAATGCTTTCTTTTTTCCTCAGAAAGATTATCGTCTTGTAGTGCTCTAGCAAATCCTTTTATAGAAGTTAATGGTGACTGTATTTCATGAGAAACATTTGATACAAACTCTTGTCTCATTTTCTCCATCGCATTCAGTTCATCTGTCATATCATTTATACTTTTTACGAGCACGCCAATTTCGCCATCATACTTTTCTTCATTTCGTATTTTTACGGAGAAGTCTCCTTTTGCAATTTTTTGTATCGGTTCAATAATAGTCCAAATCATTGCCTCTCGTTTTGGCCTCATTAATATTCCAATCAATGTCCAAATAAGAATAATAAATACAAAACCGACCATATCACTAATTAGAAAGGCAACAAACGGCGATACGTTTACGTCAAAAGCATTCAATATACTAGTTGCTACATAAAATGCGATAGACCAAATGATAGTAAGAAAAGAAAAGAGCGCTAATACCGCTCCAAATACTTTCAGCATCTTCAACTTACTCATTCGTTTTCTTTTTCTCATTTACTTACCTCTAAGCGATACCCTAATCCTCTTATTGTTTTAATACTAAATTTCGACTGCTCTTCTTGAAACTTCTCACGTAACCGATTAATATGAACGTCTAGTGTACGTTCATTCCCTTCAAAATCATATCCCCATATTTCTTCAATTAATTGCTCTCTCGAACAAGTTCTTCCCGATTTAGACCCTAAAGTAAAGAGCAGCTCAAATTCTTTTAACGGTAGTGTAACCGTTTGTTCTCCAGATATAACTTCGAATGTTTTACGATTTAATAATACATTTCCAACTTGAATCAATTGGGAAACTGTAATTTGGTAACGTTTCAATAATGCCTTTACTCTCACTACTAATTCTATAGGGTCAAATGGTTTTACAAGATAATCATCTGTCCCAAGGTGAAATCCTTTTACTTTTTGTGATGTTTCCCCTTTGGCAGTTAGCATCAGAACCGGGATATCATAGTATTTTCTTAATTCAAAACATACATCAAATCCATCCATATTTGGCATCATGATATCAAGAATAACCATATCGACTTTTACGTCATCCATTTTCTGAAGTGCATCTACTCCATCAATTGCCTCATATGTTTGAAAACCTTCTCGTTCTAAAAATACAGAAACGAGTTCTCTAATGTGTGGATCGTCATCTACTATTAAAATTTTAGGTATCAAAGGAACCATTTCCTTTCTACTTAGCATCTAATATATTGTTTAAAAATGAATCATCAGTGGAGTAAAATCCCACTGATGATTCATTTTATAATGCACCCTCTTTAATTTTCAATTGCTGCGTTGCAAACTCACGATACATATCATGCGTCTGTAATAATTCATCATGCGTACCACTACCTGTAAGATTCCCTTTTTCAATAAAGACAATTTTATCTGCATCTACAACAGTAGAAAGTCTATGCGCAATCACTAACGTTGTTCTGCCTTTCATTAAGTTATTTAACGCTTTTTGAACGACAGACTCAGATTTACTATCTAAGCTTGAAGTCGCCTCATCTAGCATAAGAATTTGCGGATTTCGAAGTAACGCTCGGGCAATGGCAATTCGCTGTCTTTGTCCCCCAGAAAGCTTCACACCGCGTTCTCCAACTTCTGTTGCATAACCGTTTGGTAAGTCATGAATAAATGCATCAACATATGCCATTGCTGCTACTTTTTCAATTTCTTCATCCGTTACTTCGCCCTCGACGCCATAACAAATATTATCACGAATTGTTCCATCAATTAACGGACTATCTTGTGATACGTAACCGATTTGACGTCGCCATGACTGTAATGAATAACTCGTAATTGATTCTTCCCCTAATTTAATGGCGCCACTAGTTGGCTCATAAAAACGTTCCAGTAATGAGAATAACGTTGTTTTCCCACTACCACTTGGTCCTACAATCGCTGTCACTTTTCCAGATTCAATTGTGAAATCAATATTTTTCAAAACTTGCTCTTCTTCGTTATACTCAAAATGTACATTTTCAAGAACGATCGGTTGCTTAGCATTTGTCACTTTCACACCAGTTTCATGATCTTCTACTTCATATTCTAAAATCGTACTAATTCTTTCCGTTGCACCAATTGCCTTTTGGAATTGTGTAAAGAACATAGATAATTGACTCATTGGCATTACAATTTGAACTAAATACAAAATAAACGCTACAAGTTCACCGGTTGTTAATGCACCGCTAGAAACTCGCATCCCGCCATATCCTACGATAATAACAAGTAGTGCCATTAAAACAAACGACATAACTGGCGAAATTAATGCTTGCACTTTTCCTTCTTTCAAACCAAATTGTAATAACTTTTGTATACCTGTATTACCCGTTTCATATTCTCTTTTTTCTGTATTTGAAGATTTCACTAAACGAATTTCTGATAACACTTGCGTTAACACACTTGTAAAAGATGCCGTTTCATCTTGAAGCGCTTTTGAAATCTTATACATTTTTCGTCCAAGTGGAACTAAAATTAACACAGACAACGGAATAACCGTTAAAAGTAACGCAGTCATTTTCCAATCTAAAACAAATAATACAATTAACGATCCAACAATTGAAATACCGCCTGTTAATAAGTTTGACAAATGCTCAGAAATTAACGTTTTCACTACACCTGTATCATTCGTCATACGGCTAATTGTATCACCTGTTCTATTTTGATCGTAATAAGATACCGGCAAGATAAGTACCTTTTTCCACAAACGTTCTCTTAGTCCCGCTACAATCTTCTGCCCAATATAATTTAGTAAATATATAGACAACCCTGCCGCAATAGTTTGCATTACAAAGAAAGCAACTAATCCAACAATTTGTCCTGCACTAATTGAAGAAAGCGAAAAATTATCTACTAATCCTTTTGTCAGCATAGGAATAAATAAACTCGCTCCCGTAGAAAGCAAACTCATTAATAACGCAAAAACTAAAATTCCTTTCGGAGGATTTGTATCTTGAATAAGGCGTAAAAACTGCCTCCAACTCCCTTTTTTCTTCATTTCATTTCTAACTTCCATTCCTGTTCATCTCCTCGTGGTAAACAAAACTGTTCTTTCTAAAATTAGAATACGATACAAATGTAAACTGAATGTAAACACACTTTTTCTATTTTTACAAAATATACATAAAAACTCATCTTTACAACAGATATAAACATCTGATATTATTACCTGGTACTTAATATTATTCTATGTAAATTATAGATAAATAATTTACAACACGATATAAATCTCCAGTTAGTGAAAGGAGTATCCTTTTTGCAAACAAATATACATTCTGAAAAGGAAACAATTATTTTTATTCATGGATTAGTTGGCAATCGTCGCGCCTTCAAAAAGGAACAAAAACGTTTTTCTTCCTCCTACAACATTATAACTTATGACTTATTAGGTCACGGTGATGATAAAGGAGAAGCAATCGACTTTTCATTACAGCGCCTCGTAGATCAATTATTAAACTTATATGAGCAAGAAGGTATTAAAAAAGCACATATTTGTGCGCTAAGTTACGGCTGTTACATCTCTACAATTTTTGCACAAATGCATCCAGAAAAAGTATTAAGTATTTGTCATATTGGAGGACATTACAATAACCCTTCTCGTTTATATAATGTATTTCAAAATTTTTGGGAGAAGCGAGGAGATGAATACTCTAAATGGCTCTCTCAATACGCAAATACTATTTTTCCAAGCGGTATATTAAAAGCAAATCCGTTCGCAGTCATTTCAAGAAATATTTACTACCGTTTCGGATTACAATTACATTCATCCATAATTGCCCAGTCATTACGACATCGGTTAGAATTCGATTTAAAATCTAAATTAAAATCACTTCCTCACCCTATACTATGGGTAATGGGAGAGCATGATCATCTCTATAAATCTTGTCTATTTGATTTGAAATCTATTTTGCCTAACGTTCTATATAAGGAAATACCGTTAGCGGGACATGCAGCGAACTTATTTCGTCCTAACTATTTCCATGACTTATATGATCGATTTTTAAATGGAAAGTTAAAATAAAAACTATTAAACTTCCAATTTATTCAACTATAAAAAGGCTTCCCAAGTTTCCTTGGAAAGCCTTTTCTCTATACGAAAAGTATATAAAACTACTTTTTCTTAGTATGCTTTTGTGTAACCTAATAGGTGCTTGCTCCAGTAAGAGTTACTTACAGAACTAATACGTACACCAGTTGCATCTGTTTCTGCACTAATGAACTGACCGTTTCCTAAGTAAACACCCATGTGAGAAGGACCTGATTTATAAGTATTTTGGAAGTATACTAAATCACCTGGTTGTGGATTGCTAGTTTTTGTTTTAGAGCTCCAGTATCCAGCAACTGTTTGACGAGCGCCTTTATGACCAGTTTGATTTAATACGTAGTGAATGAATCCACTGCAGTCAAAACCAGCAGGTGTTGTACCAGCAGTTCTGTATGGTGAACCATTTAAAGATCTAGCGAATCCAGCGATTGAAGATGTATCTCCACCTGTTGTTGGTTTTTGTACGTCTTTACCTGGTTGTTGAACGTTATTTGTAACGTTATTGTTATTGTTATTTGTAACGTTGTTTACTCCGCCTTTTACAAACTTAACGAAGTCTGCACTTACGTAACCTGTGCGGCCGTTATGGTTAATTTTGTACCAACCATTTTCAGCACCAGTAACGTTTAATACTTTACCATTTGTTACTCCACCGATTACAGCGTTGTATGTAGCTGGGCCTGTACGTACTTTTAAAGCACCAGTGTTAACAACATAAGAACCACCAGTTTGAACTGTTGTAGTATTGTTGTTTGTAGTTGGTTGTTGTGTTTCGTTAGATACAGCAGAACCACCTTTTGTTACGAAGTCTTTGCTTACGTATCCAGTTCCACCATTGAAGTTGATTTTAAACCAATCTTGTACTTCACCTACAACTTGTACTGTTTTACCTTTGTTTACAGAACCTAATACTGTATGAGATGTACTTGGGCCTGTACGTACGTTAAGTGAAGAAACGTTTACTGTGTAAGTACCTGTTCCTTGTTGAACAGTCGTTCCTGTTTTGCCACCAGTCGTTACGAAGTCACCACTTACATAACCTGTTTGACCATTTACATTTACTTTGAACCAACCATTTTCTTGTCCAACTACTTGTAGCACTTGGCCTGATTTTACTTTAGAAATAACGTTATGTCCTGTACCAGCACCTGAACGAACATTTAATACATCAGCAGTTACTGTGTATTTTAATTCAGAAGTTGTTTCTACAGTTTTTGTTTCAGTTACAGTCGTTTGAGTTTGAGTTTGAGTTTGTCCATTAATTTCTTTTAGCGCTTCATTTGAAACTTGTGCATGAGCAGAATCCATTCCTGGAACTGCAACGCCAGCTACAGAAGCTGCTGCTAAACCTGCAATTACTTTTTTCATAAGTTGTCTTTACTTCCTTTCCCTACTATCCTCTTAAAAAAAACTAAAACTTTAATACTTTACAATATTATCAAAGTAAAATATTCATCCAGTTCCATTTTTTAGCAAGAGTTTTATTTTTCACACAGAGTTCATTTTAAATGAACAAAGTGAAATCCGTGTGAACTTCATGTGAACTTTATCATTAAACACAGTGTTTTTGCAATGGTTTTTTCAAATTTCTTATATATCGCATGAAAATTCGACATTCCATTTAATATTTTAATATAAAATATCCCTTTTCTATCTATTATAAAAAATTCTATTAACCTAATACAAACTCAAGTATGTATTTCCTTATAAAGCTCCTTACATGAAGTATACTTTCATCATGACAAAAATCACTCTATTTATCAATAGTATAATATTTTTAGAAAACTAAATTTCTATACTATCTACAATTTTGAAATAATTTGACGAATTGTAAGATTTATTTCACAAAAGCCATTTCTCCTTTAAAGAAAACACACACTATATCAACTGTTCTCTTTTTCTTATAATGGAATTTATAGGATATTTATAGTATTATATACATATCTTAATAAACAAGAATTTTAGCGAATTGATTAAAGTTTCATTCCCTTATAAAATGAAACTTTAATCAGGAAGGGTTTTATACATCCTCCGCTAATTATTAACCCTCACCACTCGGGCTGCCCATTAATGCGGAGTTTTATTGGAATAAAAAGAGGAGGCATATTTGTGAGAAATATAATAGATGATCCAATACAAAAAAACATAGAGCTATACTATGCTTTTATTCAATTCGTTTCAATGATAACATTACAAAAAGTATCAGCTATTGAAACACGTAAAAACGAATTAAAAAATCAGATGAAAAATGCCGGACAAAAAAACCCTTATTACGTATAAAAAAAGGTGAACAGGTTATATTCCTGTTCACCTTTTTAAATTATTTATAAATTTTCACACGGTCCTCTAGCGGTTGGAATTCTTTTTCACCAGCATGTACTACCGGTTTACCAAATGGCATTTGCGCAATAAGTTTCCAATTCTCTGGAACATCCCACTCTTTTCTCACTTCTTCATCAATTAGCGGATTGTAATGCTGTAACGTAGCACCAAACCCTTCAATTTCTAAAGCTGTCCAAATTGCAAATTGTAACATTCCTGATGATTGCTGAGACCAAGTTGGGAAATTATCTTTATATAATGCAAAGTTAGCTTGAAGGCTTTCCACTACTTCACTGTCTTCAAAATATAAAACCGTTCCATAACCACTTTTAAATGCATTCATTTTTTCTTCAGTAGGTGCAAAGTTATTTTCAGGTACAATTTTTCGTAACGTTTCTTTCGTAATATCCCATAATTTATCATGTTGTTCTCCTAATAAAACAACAACGCGAGCACTTTGAGAATTAAAAGCTGAAGGTGTATGTTTTACAGCATGATAAATCACTTCTTGAATTTTCTCATCAGAAACTACTTGCTCTTTACTAATCGCATAAATAGATCTTCTGTCTTCAATTGCTGAGTAAAAATCTTTTGCCATCATAATTCCCTCCAATTTTCAATTGAGGCTATTTCATATGTATATATCATATTACGCCCCTCAAACTTATTATTAATAAGCTTATAACTTTATAATATCACAGCAACAAATAAACTCAAATGTTAACACTTGTATTTAGACTCTTTTTCCTTTTTAAAATGAAAATAAAAAGACTGTTTGTTGTTATCTAAAATTAGTAACAACAAACAGTCTTACTTATGTAGCGATCTAGATTCGTATTTTACTTACTTAATTAACTAATCCAAATGCATACGACATTAACTTATTTGTCTCTGTAAAACGTTTTGTTTTACTTGATGTCCCCATGACCACTGTAATAATTCGATTATCACCTTGTTTTGCAGTCCCCGTAAAACAGTATCCTGCACTATCTGTAAATCCAGTCTTTAGTCCGTCTATTCCTTCTATATATAAACTTTTATTATTTTTATTTAACATGTCGTTTGTGCTTATAACATTAATATTATTAAATGCTAGCTGACTTTGACGTAAGTGAGTCACTTCTAATATTTCCGGATAATCTTTTATAAGATGATACGCCAATTGTGCTACATCACCAGCCGTCATTTTTGTTTCACTTCCATCTGGCTCTTGTAATCCAGAAGCATTTGCAAATTTAGCATGTTCCGACATTTTTAACTGTTTCGCTTTTGCATCCATAAGCTGAACGAAATCTTTCTCCGATTTTGCCATATGTTCTGCTAAAGCCACAGCTGCATTATTAGCTGACTCAATCATTAATGCATGATATAAATCTTTAACAGTTAATGTGTCATTAACTTGTACTGGGATTCTCGCTCCCTCTGTTTGTGCCGCCTTCGCACTCATTTTCACTGGATCTTCCCAGCGAACTTTCCCGTTATGTATACTCTCTAGTAGGAGATACGCTGTCATCATCTTAGACATACTAGCTGGTGCAAAAGCTTCATTTTCATTATATTGATAAATAATATCTCCATCACTCGCATCGATAATCATAGCTGCTTTTGCGTTAATTTCTGGTGGGATGTACTTTGGCGGGACTACTTTTTCAGTAAATCCTGCTTTAGGTAGTTCTGCCACTTGCAAAGGTTGTCCCTCTACATTCGCTACGCTCTTTTGATTTCCTTGGAATAAGAACCAACATATCCCTAAAATAATGACTAATAGGACTGTCATCCTTCCCCATTTTAACCGATTCATTTCAAAACTCCTTTAGCAAACCTTTTATACACTCACATTTAACCTTATCAACAATTCCTTTATATAGTCAAGGTAAAAGGTATATTTATTCATATACAGCAATGATTATTTTAATTTATTTATGTTAAACTTACAATGTTGAAACGTAAGAATATTCAATAATAAAATCTCGTAAATAAAGCGAAACTTTAATCAGCCCCCCAATCGGGCTACCCGTCAAATAGCGAGATAAACTATTTAATAGAAGGGATTCATACAAATGCTACTTCCAAAATCATTAAAATACGGAGACACAATTGGGATCTACTCCCCTTCTTCACCAGTAACCTACACTTCTCCAAAAAGATTTGAACGAGCAAAATCTTACTTACAACAGAAAGGGTTTCATATATTAGAAGGTTCATTAACAGGTCGATATGATTTTTATCGTTCTGGTAGTATACAAGAGCGTGCTGAGGAGCTAAATGTCTTAATAAGAAATCCTAATATTTCTTGTATTATGTCAACAATTGGTGGGATGAATTCAAATTCAATATTACCTTATATTGATTATGATGCTTTTCTAAAGAACCCTAAAATAATGATTGGGTATTCAGATGCAACTGCTTTATTACTAGCAATTTACGCCAAAACAGGAATCCCTACATTTTATGGACCAGCTCTCGTCCCTTCCTTTGGCGAATTTGAACCTTTTGTTGATTGCACATACAAATATTTTGCTGAAACTTTACTACATGATCATTCTCTTCCTTATCATATAAAACAACCATTATTTTGGTCAGATGAATTTATTAATTGGGAAGAAAAGACGAAGGAGAAAGAACTTCGACCAAACGATTGGATTTCAGTAATTGATGGAAAAGCTACTGGGCGTATTATTGGCGGGAATTTAAACACGATACAAGGAATTTGGGGTAGCCCCTATATGCCACATATTCAAGAAGGCGACATTCTCTTCATTGAGGACAGTTCAAAAGATGCAGCTACTATTGAAAAAAGCTTTTCATTACTTAAAATTAACGGTGTATTCGATAAAATTTCAGGTATCATTCTTGGAAAACATGAGCAATTTGATGATTGTGGTACAAATCGAAAACCTTTTGAAATACTATTAGAAGTACTTCAAAATCAAAGAATTCCTTTTCTAGCTGACTTCGATTGTTGTCATACACATCCAATGATTACCATGCCTATCGGTGTTCAAGTAGAGTTGGATGCAACAAATAAAACGATACATATTGTAGAACCTTGGAAAAAATGAATGCATAGCTTCTATTGTTTTACAATAAAAGCCATGATAATATATAATTTGGAATGTGAAAGATTAAACAAAATACGTTCCAATATCTATCATTAGAAAAATTAGGTATAAATATATATTTATATGCAAAAGAGAGTGAATAAATGAAACCAACTATTAAAAATTACGTATTTTTACATGTAGCTTTTTTGATATATTCTATCATTATGGTTTACATGAAATGGGCAGCTAAATTCCCCATTGCTTCCATCTCATTTTTTGTTGCTTATTTCGGACTAGTTATACTTTTATTCGGATATGCAATTTTATGGCAACAAGTAATTAAACATTTCGAAATTTCAAAAGCATATTCACATCGCGGAATTATTATACTGTGGTCAATGCTTTGGTCAGTATTTCTATTTGGAGATACGATTCAGTGGAATCATTTACTTGGTGCAGCTATTATTATTGTCGGAATTGTGGTGGTGACAAAAGATGAATAGTTATATGTTATTATTTATTTTCGGGATAATTTTAGCTAATTACTCACAAATATTATTAAAAAAAGCTACTTTGCAACAATACGATTCTAGAATAAAAGAATATGTGAATCCTTATGTTATTATCGGCTACTCTTTATTTGTAATTAACGCCGGATTAAATGTTATCGCCATGAAGGGTATGGCATTAAAACAAGCATCAGCATTAGAATCCTTAAGTTATATCATCATATTAATTTTCGGTTGGTATTTCCTAGGAGAAAAAATAACGAAACGTAAACTCATCGGCAACATGATTATTATCGTTGGTGTAATCGTTTATTGTATCCAATAGTAAAAAGCTCCGTTTATCACAAACGGAGCTTTTTACTATTGACCTAAATTTTGCACTTTATCTTTCAAATCTCGAACTTGATCTACCGTCTGCATAAGCTCAGAGTTTTTAAATTGCTCTACATCCACTTTCCCTTCTTCTATCTTTGTCATCGCCGTATCAATTAACGTATTTAACTTTTCATTATATCCGACGATTTGTTGATGAAGATCCTTTGCTACATCAGGTGGCGTTAATTCATTGAATGCGGGTATATCTTGTTTAATTTCACTAAGCTTCGTTTCTAATTCTTTTCGAGCCTCGCTATCATTAACGGCCTTTTCTGCTAATGCTGGCGCATCATTTGCAAATGCACTTATTTCATTTACATAGTCTGTCGCCTTTTGAGCATAATCTATGGAGTTCTTTCCTTCTTCCACTATTGAACATCCCATTAAACCAATTGAAACTATAAATACTAATAAAATTGATTTTATTTTCATTTTAGACCCCCTTCGCCTTTATCATTGTCTGTAATTTTCTCTATACATAACTTCTAGCTAAATTGTTTATAACCTTTTTCAAATAGCTATTTATCCTCTTACATGCCCTATTATCGTTACAACATCTATTTCTATATGTACGCTTATAATATCTTCAATTATATCCATATATCCTTGTCCTATAGCTGTTCCATAGTGTAATGTAAGCCCCTTCTTTTCATACACTGACTTTGGCACTGAAAAAATAAATCTCCTCAAGTTTCTTTCATCAGCTGGTTCCATAATTAAAACAATCCCATCCTCATCAAACATATACGCTCGCCCTCCAACTTTACATTCACTATGGCTCAGTATTGCCTTGGTCAGCAAAATTTAAAACACAATAAGTTAAGATACTCTCTGCTCTATCATAAAGTGAAACTTTAATTAGCCCTCACCAGTCGAATCTTTATCGGCAAATAGCGGGATAAAGTGAAAGTTTAATCAGTGAGGATTTTGTTCATCCCCCACTGGCTATCAGCCCGATCCCCACCTAACTTCTTTACTTCCGCTGAATTTTGAGGTAGGGTCTTACTGCCCGGCAAATAGCGAGATAAAAATAAAAAACATTCATTCTTTTTTGTTAAGAATGAATGCTTTTTAAAAAATCAATTTCTAACTCTAGCATCTTTTTTTGACGAGGTTTTACTTTTCTTACGGGAACTCCAGCGTAAATATACCAATCATCTAAACTCTCTTTTACCATACTCATCGCACCGACTGCCGTACCTTCTCCTACCGTTACATTTGGAAAAATAATAGAATTAGCACCAATAATCACATGTTTTTTTAAAATAACTTTTTCTGCTTTCACATTCCTATATTGATTCGGGACGGTTGGACCCATTAATGTATTTCCACTGAAATCATCAAGTACTGCATATATGATTGTTTTAGCTGAGATGTTTGCAAAATCATGCATTTCAATCCCAACTTCCCCTCCATATAACGCTGTATACGCTGATATGTGCGAATAACTTCCAATTGTGATTTTACCACTTAAAATGCAAAAATCATCAATTCTTACATGATTGCCAACTGATATAGCACTCGGATTATATATACTTGCTTTTTTACTAACCAATACATTTTTCCCAACAGATAAAAATCCAACTTTCTTTAGTTCTTCTTGACTATAAAAACTATTCATCTACCGACACCACCTTCTGCTCTAAACAAATTACAATTTGCTCTACTAGTTCTTTCGTCATTCCTTCCCATAAAGGTAAACTTACGATTCGTTTTGCTATTTTATTCGTCTTTGTTAAATCTGTAGACTTATAGTTTTTAAAAAGAACTTGTTGGTGGCAAGATGGTGAAAAGTATAATCTAGCTTCTATTTTCTGTTTTTTCAGTTCTTCTATTACTTGTATGTTGCGAACTTCTTCTGGACAAATGATAGGCATAAATTGGTGAATAACTGCTTCTGTCTTTTGGACTTTCCACCCTTTTTTCATTAACCCAGTATTTTGTAACAACTGTTTATACCATTCAGAAATACGGCTGCGTTCTTTTAATTTTTGATCCCACTTTTTTATAGTCGCAATCCCAATAGCGGCTGCGTATTCAGACATTTTACAATTAAACCCCATCATCGTACATTCACGATTTTTATCAAATCCGAAATTCCCCATTCTTTTAATATGTTGTATATCTTCTTCGTTTTTACTATATATGAGCCCTCCTTCACCAATTCCGAAAGGCTTTGTTGCATGAAAGCTATATACGATCATTCCACTAAAATCTTGACCGTAATGCATCCCTCCATTCATTAAACCAAATCCCGGCGCCGCATCTACGACAACCGGAATCCCCTTCTTCTCTAATTCTTCATATTTTTCTAAGTTCATCCATGATCCAAAAGTGGCGTACGGGATAACAATCGCAACCTCTTCTTTTAATTCTTCTATTTTATCCAAAAGTACGGTTTTATCCATATACCAATCATCTATTGAAATATCAATAAAGTAAGGTTCCAGTCCACACCAAATAGCGGCTAAGGCAGTCGCAGGGAATGTAAAACTAGGCATGAGAGCATACTTTCCCTTTCTTCTTTTCTTTAGTTGAATAGCCGCCATTAACCCTAACGTTGCGTTTGCTACTGTTGTAACAGCTCCCCTGTTTTGAAAAAATGACGACATAATTGTTTCCTCAAAACGTTGATTTATAGGTCCATAATTCGTATATATGTGAGATGTATCAATTTCCTTCAATTCGTCCAAATACTCACTTACAGGTACAGTTGAAGCACGTAAAAAAGGAATATTCTCCATATCTATCTATTCCTTCCTATCATTTTCGGACAATATAGAGCATATCTGTTTCAGATAATCCAAATTTCCTAGCACTTTTCATTCCTTGTTTTTCCGCTATGTTATATAATTCTACCTTAAATCCTGCATTCATTAATCGTTGAATAAATCCCGATTGATTGTAAATTCTCACATGATCTTCTTGACCAAAAGCTAATTTCCTCAATTGTGGTGTTACAATTAATTCATTCTCTATAATAAAATCTACATTCATTACGATCGGTACTTGAATAATTCCCCATCCATTTGGCTTTAACACTCTATATAACTCTCGCATTGCTTTGTCATCATCAGGAACGTGTTCTAACACATGGCTACATAATATTACATCAAAAGTATTACTATCATATGTAATCCTTGTAACATCAATTTCCTTCATTAATGGATCCTTTGGTTCTAAGTCACCACATACATACGTAATATTTTTATACTCGTTAAACCAATCTCTTAACTTCGCTTCAGGTGCAATATGAAGCATTGTATAGTTTCTATTTAACAAGTCCGTTTCCGTTTCAATGTACGCACGATACAATCTTTCACGATCCATCGAATTGCAAACTGGACATATCCCTGTATCTTTATTCCACATCTCAAATTTATATTTCGGAAAATCATAATGCGCTGGCCAAGGTGAAAATTTTTCAAATTGTTGATTGCAATATTGACAATAACAAAATTCTTTCTCAAACATATGAGCAACTAACTTGTTTAACCCTTTTTTTATCTTTTCATTATAAATTTGATCTAGTTCGCCATTTCTTACTGCATCCTTAACTATAAATCCCGCATTTTCTAAACAATAAGATAAACTCTCTTTATACTCACTTTCGGAGCTTAAAAATCCACTATTATATGCATCTATAATTAATTCAATCCACTCTTCAATTGTCATTAAAATAAAATGCATTTGTTTTTGATTTTGTCCACTATGTTGTCTAAAATAACTAAGAGGTTCTTGCATATAAACTACTTTTCCTTTCCTCATCATATCTAGCCAAGTTGCAATGTCATTAATAGCAGAATAAGCCTTTCCTTTAAAATATCCAAACTTCCCGTCAAACAAATCCCGATTAAACAAAACAGTTGTCGGCTCACCAACTACATTTTTTAAGTTTTTTAACATATAATTTCCTAATTCTTTTCCTTCAAAAAGTGTAGTTTCTTTCGCGATTTTCATATTTAATGTTGAAGGTGGTAATATCTCTCCATTCTCATCAATCAGTTCACGATATGACGTCACAAATGAAATATTTTCTAACGTCAAAAAGTATTTCATCATTCTCTCGATCTTTTCATGATGAAATAAATCATCATCTAATAAAAAGTTTATATAGTCCCCATTCGCAAGTTCTACACACTTATTAAAGTTTTCGGCAACTAACGGCGTTTCATTTTTAACATATGTAATACACTCATATTCACGTAAGTACGGTTGAATCATAGCATTGACTTCATTATTTGTACTATCGTCAGAAATAATAATTTCAATATTTTCATATGTTTGATTCAAAGCGCTGTTGAGTGCTAATTCCAAGTAATAAGGTCTATTGTATGCAGGAATAAGTATACTTACTTTCGGTAATGAAGAATTATTATTTATATGTTGTTTTTTCTTTTCTATGTTTATTTTCTTCGCTCTAATTTTTTGGTAATAGTCTAATGTATATAATATCGATGATGGAACTATCCTTCTTGCATAATCTAGAAAATTAGTTATTGCTTTGTCTAACTCTTTTTCAGTGGATAAGAAACCATATTTTTCGCCTGCTATAATACTGTGTGAAAAATCTTCTAACCCATCCATCATTTTATTAGATTCATTTAACTGTTGATCTGGATGTAATCGAAAGTAACTAAGCGTTTCTGCTATATATACTGCTTTTCCTTTACTTAATAAAGATAACCATGAAGCTATATCTACGTTACATAAATACCGCCTCTTATCAAAAATTCCATATGGTTCTTGTAAATCATTTTTACGAAATAAAACTGTTGTCGGTTCTCCAATATAATTTTTTTGATCCACAATTACCTTATTTCCTAATTCTGTTCCCTCTATAATCGTATCTTCTTCAAATAAACGGACAGTCGAATAAATATGTCGTAGCTCTTTCCCTTTATCATCAATGACTTGACGATGAGATGTTACAAGCTTAATTTCATTATCTAAATCATTGAAAAAATACTTCATCATTTTTTCAATTTTATTCACATGAAATACATCATCATCCATTAAAAAATTTATATATTCACCGTTCGCTTCATTAAATAACATTAGCGCATTTTCAAATTGTCCGAGAGTTGATCTATTTTTTATATAAATAATATTTGAATGATCACATAAGTATTTTTGTAACACTTTTTCTGTTTCATCATTCGTGCTGTCATCTCCAACTATAATTTCTATATTAGGGTACGTTTGTTCTAACACACTACATAACGCCTTTTCAAAGTAAAGAGGACGATTGTACGTAGGAATTAATACACTTACCAACGGAAGTTGCTCTACCACCTCTTCATTTCTTTCAATACGAGTTCTCATTTTAACTCTCTCACCTCTTCGCATATTATTTATATACGCGACACAAAAATCACATTACTTTAACTGTATGGAGCCTATATACTTTTATGCAAACATGAAACAAAATATCATACTTTTCGTTCCTAAATAAACATATTTAATAACGCGGACATTTTATTTGCACCTTTTTTATTCATATGATCACTATCATAAAAATCTTCATCACAAAATAATGGTGAATCAAATAGATCTATAATTTGAAAAGAATATTGAGTTTGAAAATCATTTATAACTTTATAAAAATCTTCTTTTAATTTCTTACTACTACAATTGAAATAATGTGAAGTAACAGGGAACACAACAATTAATGGCTTTATATCATTTTTCAACAGTAATTCTAAATATTTCTTAAAAATCATTTTATTTTCAACTAAAGTATGAGGATACGCCAATTTAGCATGTGAAGCTGCTCTTATTTTCCCGTGTTCTTCAAAAGGAATATGAAGAGAAGTAGTATTCCATTCAGCATTTATCCAAGGCAGTATCAATGATTCATCTTTTAGTTCGTCTAATAAAATATATTCAAAATGCAAATTAAAAATAGAAAGAAGTGGTTTCGGAGTATTTAGATGTGAGAATCCATCAGTGGGTAGAGGAGAGTGAACTACAGTATGATGACCATCTTGAAACAATGGATAATATACTTTGTGAATTCTATATGATTCAGATGATAACGACATATCAAAGTAAAACGAGAAATAGGCTATTCCTATTAAACAATATTGAAATGAATGATTGTTTGATAAAAGTTGTGACGCTATTAAATAATCATAGTATAGATCTTGCGATGGAAGTGTTAATTTTATTGACTTTTTTGAGAGAAGCTCCGTACTTATGCCACAATGTGGATAAGACAAACCGGTAGCAAACAATTCATACGTCGGATCACTCTTTGCTTTTTTCATAGAAATGTATAAAGACATAAGATCCGGATTTATTTGATAGATAGAAATTAATTTATCCTTCCATTCATACATGTATTTTGTTAAATTAATAATTTTTGAACTTTGCACGCCCCTATTTATCAATTCATTTGTAAGTTTTTCTGCGTCCCCTCTCCAAATGACTATATATTGAAAAGAACTTTCTATACGAACAACATCTGAAACGTCTACAACATGAACTATTGTTTTACATTTATTTTTGTCTAACGTATTTCGAATCCTATCCCCTGATAATTCATCACTTAAAACAATGATTTTATATTGCTCCTTCATGCACATCCCCTCCATTATATGTATAATATGAAATTCATTTTTAATTCGTAACAATCATATACACCTGCAATCTAACAAAAAAATAGCTCCACCATTAGGCGTAGCTATTTTTACAATTATTGCTTATTCAAATTATATTCCTTTATCTAACTCATAAAGTTTACGATACTTTTCATTTTCTTTCAGAAGTTGTTTATGACTACCTTGCATGACAATTTGGCCACGATCAAGGAATATAACTTCGTCTACATGTTCTATTCCTACAAGATGGTGCGTAATCCAAATAACCGTCTTTTCTTCCGTTGCAGAAAACATTGTTTCGATTAAAGACAATTCTGTTTTTGGATCTAAACCGATAGTCGGTTCATCAAGTACAATAATTGGTGTTTCTTGCATTAGAGTTCTAGCAAAAGCAACCCTTTGTCTTTCCCCACCAGAAAACCGCTTTCCCATTTCATGCATTTTTGTTTGTAATCCGTCCGGAAGAGAAGTAACATGTGAAGCTAATTGTGCTTTCTCTAAAGCTTTCCATATCTCTTCATCCGTCGCCTCTGGTTTGCCAATTCGTACATTATTTCCAATTGTCGTATCAAACAAATGCGGCTTTTGATTTAATACAGAAATATATTTAGATAAAAGATTCGTATGAGCTCTTTCACCATTCAAGACAACTTGGCCATTTACTGGGCTTAACGCCCCTGTTAACAATTTTAGTAAAGTAGATTTCCCTGTCCCACTTCTCCCTAAAATAGCAATTTTCTTCCCTGCTTTTATTTGTAATGATACATCTTTTAATACAATCTCATTACTATCTGGATAACTATACGATACGTGATTCAGTTCAATATCTACATGTTTTGGTTCAATATAATCTTTCTCTCCATGCAAATCCGTTTCATCATGTAAAACACTATTACTTTCTACGCCATTAAGACGATGGGTAGATTCTACATACGACGGTATTCGATCGATGGCATCTACAATAGGAATAAGCGCGTTCGTTACAGATAAAGTCATTAATACGAAAGCTGCGATAACTGTAGGAGCAATTTGTTCACTTGCCGCTTCATTCCCAGTCCATATGATCATCGAAATAACTACAATACCTACTACTAATTGAATGATACTGTCCCGAATATGATACCAGCGTTTCACTCTCTTTTCGATTTTTAACAACTGATCATTTTGTTTTACATACTCATTAATAAATTCATCTTTACGACCACTTGCTTGCCAATCAGATAATCCAAAAACAGCATCTGTCAGTTGTTGATACAAACTGTTTCTTCCTTGCTTTAAAGTAACATGATGTTTCTTCATCAAAAGTAATGATACAAACGGAAGAAGAAAAACGATAATAGCTAACATACAACCTACAATAAGTGCAAAAACAAAATCAAATGCACCGATAACAAGTACGAAGATACTATAAACAACTAACGCTAATATGCTAGGAAATATTGTACGTAAATATAGGTTTTGCAAATGCTCTATATCTTCGGATAACACTCCTAACATATCACCCGTTTGAAATCGAGAACGGAAAAATAACGCCTGTGGTTCTACTATTCTATATAGCCTCGTTCTCATTTTTTCTAATATACGTAGTACGACATCATGCCCGACTAGGCGCTCTATATAATGAAATACAGCTTGCCCTATACTAAACGCTCTTGTTGCAACAATAGGAACATATACAGCCATTACATTTTCTGGTCTAAGGGCAGATTTTGAGATCAAATAACCTGAAATAAAAAGTAACATCGCTCCTGAACTAACTCCAAGAAGACCAAGGAAAATAGTTAAAGTCATTCTACCTTTATTTTGTTTTATATAAGGTTTAACCCAGTTACTCATTTCTCTCCCCTCTCTTCCCTATGAAAATGTAATGTCTCATTCTCTAAAAGTTCTTCATACGTCCCACTTTCTTTCATTTCCCCTTTATTTAAAATAAGGATATGGTCCATTTGTTTCATCCAATGTAGACGGTGAGTTGCTAAAAATACTAACTTTCCATTAAATAAACGTAACATCGCTTGCTTTATTTCAAATTCGGTTTCAATATCAAGATGTGCCGTAGGCTCATCTAATAAAATGATTGGTTTTTTACTTAAAAGCGCACGCGCCATAGCAACACGCTGTTCTTGTCCGCCACTTAGCATACGTCCACCTTCTCCAATTCTTTCGTGTATCCCATTTGGAAGAGATGTAACGAGTGAACGAAGGCCGACTTCATTAATAACTCTTTCAACTTCTTCATCTGTTGCATTTGTTTCATAAAAACGAATGTTATCCTTTAATGAAAGCGGAAAAATATAAGGTTGCTGCGGAATATAAGCAATATTTTTTTGCCAATCTTCACGAGTAGATCCATCAACTTCTAGACCATTTACTAACATCTTTCCACTCGAAGGAGATAAAAAACCTGCTAATACGTCGATTAACGTCGATTTCCCTGCACCACTTTCACCAATAACACCAATAGCACCGTTACCTTCCCAAGTAAAATTAATTCCTTCTAATATAGCCTTTTCAGATTCAGTATTATTAACTTTGATATCTTGTAATTTCAAGCTACTAGAGGCATTCCATACTATATCTTCATTTAAATCTTTCTTTTGTATTCCTTTTTGTTGTTGCAAAATCTCTTCTATTTGCTCCATCGCAATTTGTCCATCTAATGTCGCATGATAATTTGCTCCCACTTGTTTAATCGGCAGAAAATATTCCGGAGCTAAAATCAAAATTGTAAGGGCTGGTAATAGTATAATCGTTCCATCTATTAAACGTATCCCTAATCCAACTGCCACAAACGCAATTGATAAACTCGTAAAGAAATCTAATGCAAAAGAAGAAAGAAAAGCAACTCGCAAAGTACGCATCGTTGCTTTTCTATATCTTTTACTTACTTTTTCAATCTTTCCTTCGTGCTGTTCACTTTTCCCTAAATACTTTAATGTTTCTAAACCTTTTAACGTATCTACAAAATGATTCGAAAGTACACGATATATCTCATACTGACTATCTGCCATTTTTTGCGCTGCTAATCCGAGAAGAATCATAAATATGATCACGATAGGAATCGTTACAACTAAAATGATTCCAGACTCAATATCTAGCGTAAAAACATATAGTACAATTAGACCTGGAACGATACTACTTCTAATCATTTTAGGAATCGTTAATTCAATATATGTTTTAAATTTCTCAATCCCCTCAATTGATAAGGTAACCAGATGACCAGTTCCAACAGTTTGAACATACCTTGGACCTAATGTGAAATATGCCTCTATCAATTGTTTTCTTAGTAACGACCCTGTTTTTTCAGCAAAACGTTCCACTAATATTTGTGATGTTCGAACTACTATGTTACGCGCTGCAAACGCGATACCAAAATAAACAACTTCACTTAATATTGTTTGTACTGTCTCTCCATGAAATAAAAACGTAATAGCTCGTGCTAAAAAGATTGTTTGCGCAATAATACTAAAAGCTTCTAAAATACTAATAATCGTTAACGCTACATATAAAATACGGCTACCGGGATAAGACGGAAGTCCTCTTTTTCTTTTCATTAGTACTCCAAATCGTTGTCTGACTTAACAGGTTGTCTAAATACATAATAACTCCATATTTGACTTCCGATAACGAAAGGCAAAATAGCAATCGCAAAGTAAGTCATAAGTTTTAATGCATAAGCTCCTGATGCTGCGTTGTAAATTGTCAAATCATTCATTGCTCCTAAAGAGCTAATCATAACACGTGGGAACATACCGATAAATACACTCGCACTTAGTAAAATGATTGTTAAACTCGTCATAAAGAAAGCCCAACCATCTCTTCTTCTTTTATTTAATAAAGTGGACACTAATAGTGCTACAAAAGCTCCGATTGGTACCATAATCCATTCTGTTCCATGAGCAGTGAAAATGTCGGTTTTCCATAACCCCACACCAGCAAAAACAAGAAGTGTAATTAATGAAAATGGTGCAATTTTTATTGCAGCAATTCGTGCACGTTCTCTCAATTTACCAGTTGTACGTATCGTAAGAAATTGTAATCCGTGAACAATACATAGTAGGAGAAACATTACTCCTCCAAGTAACGCAAATGGATGAAGTAATTGCAAGAATCCATCTACAACATTTTTACTCTCATCAATAGGTACACCTACCATAAAGTTTGCAATCGCAACTCCCCAAAGGATAGGAGGTAACATACTTCCAATAAACATCCCCCAATCCCATGCACTCTTCCATTTATGATTATCTATTTTTGCACGAAATTTAAAGGAAACACCTCTTAAAATTAAAGCAAGAAGCATAAATACAAATGGAATATAAAAACCACTAAATAAAGTTGCATACCAGTGCGGAAATGCCGCAAACATGGCTCCACCAGCACAAACAAGCCATACTTCATTCGCGTGCCAGAACGGTCCTATTGTATTTAAGTAAACTCGTTTTTCAAAATCATTCTTTCCTAAAAACCTCGAAACCATTCCTACACCAAAATCGAAACCTTCCAGTACGAAGAATCCAACAAACAAGATTGCAATAACTAAAAACCACAACTCATTAAGAGATAACATACTCTTCCTCCTTATCAAATGGATCATGGCTTTGATAATCCTTTTTCGTTTTCTTATTCGTGTGGCCCTTAATGGTACGAACAAATAAGTACACACAAATTCCACCCATAATTAAATACATTGATGTGAATGAAATAAGTGAGAATAATACTTCACCGAATGTTACATTTGGTGATACAGCATCTTCTGTTTTCATTACCCCAAATACTACCCAAGGTTGACGACCCATTTCAGTCATAATCCACCCTACTGTATTACCGATGAATGGAAGAGAAATTGCATACACCATTAATTTTAAATACCACGTTTTTTCAGCTAAACGATCTTTTCTTGATAAGAACCATCCGTAAGCTCCTAGAAGAAGCATGAATGTTCCACTCATTACCATCGCTCTAAAACTCCAAAACATTGTATGCACTGGAGGAATATAATCTCCAGGTCCATATTTTTCCTCATATTGTTTTTGAATTTGATTCATCCCTTCAACTTGACCGCTAAACTTATCATACGATAATAGACTTAGCATATAAGGGATTTGAATTTCAAACGAATTTTCTTTCTTCTCTGTATCAATTTTCGAAAATACTGTAAATGGTGCTGGATCCTCACTTGTATTCCATAGCGCTTCAGCTGCCGCCATCTTCATTGGATGTGTCTTAATTAATTGTTGCGCTTGTGCATGACCAAAGAACAATACAAGCGCCGTTGTAATTGTTCCAACAATGATAGAAATTCGGAAAGATTTTTTAAATACTACAGTTTCTTGTCCTTTTGTAATTTTCCATGCACTTACACCAGCAATAAAGAATGCACCTGTTGCAATTGCCGCTGTAATTGTATGCGGGAATTGTACCCATAGTTGTGGGTTTTGAATAATGGCTAAGAAATCATTCATTTGCGCACGACCATCAGCTGCCATTTCATACCCGACAGGTGACTGCATAAATGCACTTGCAGTTAAAATCCAGAATGCTGATAACATCGTTCCAATTGAAAGGAGCCAAATACACATTAAGTGAATTCGCTTCGGTAATTTGTCCTCACCGAATACCCATAAACCTAGGAATGTAGACTCAATGAAAAATGCCAGTAATCCTTCAATTGCAAGCGAGGGACCAAATACATCACCTACAAAACGTGAATACGTTGACCAGTTCATACCAAACTGAAATTCTTGTAAAATACCTGTTACTACACCTACTGCAAAGTTAATAAGGAATAATTGCGTCCAAAACTTTGCCATCTTCTTATATACCTCTTGCCCTTTTACCACATACAACGTTTGCATGATCGCAATAATAAAAGCTAAACCAATTGACAGCGGAACAAAAAAGTAATGGAAAATCGTTGTTGATGCGAACTGTATTCGTGCCAATTCGAGCGTTTCCATACTAAAATCACTTCCTTCATAGTTTTTATAATAAAAGTTAATTGAGCAATCTTATCAAACTCAATTATTAAGAAATACGAAAAGACAAAAACATTTTGTATGTATTGTCGAAAAATATGAAGTTTCAGTTTTTCAAACTATTGTAATGCTATTTTTTACCTTTTCACTATTTCTGTAGTGTTTTATTCGTTAATCGAATTGTATAATATACCTGCATAGTAAATTCAGGTTATTTTTGACGTATTATTGACATCATTTTGTCTGAAATATGTCTTTTGTCATTTTTTTGAATCAGATTTTTCTCATTAGCAAAATGTGTTTTTTCAATATACTTCTTACTTTTATATCTATAAAACAATCGTTTTTTCTTCATACGCTTGACTTTTACTCGGAAAAATGTCCTCGAAAGCACCCACGATAAATGCTTATTTTTTGTCAAGAGAAAAATGTATTTTCAAAATTCAAACTCGAAATAATGTTATTCAAAAATAGAAAATAACTTCCCTCTTCCTCGACTAAAAGTTCATTTTTTTGTCATTTTTCCAGAACAAATAAAAAAACTGAGAGTCGATTAAACTCTCAGTTTTTTTATTTATTTTGCTGTATGTTTTCTAACGGCTGGTAAAATTTCAGTAGCAATGAATTCAATATTTTTCTCAATTTTATCAAATGGTACACCGCCAAAATCAATTTGTGCCATAAAGCGTTGTTGGCCAAACAATTCATATTGGTAAAGCATTTTCTCAATGATTTGTTGTGGGCTACCAACCATTAAAGCATCACGGTAATCTATTGCATTTGTAAATTGCTGTTTCGGATACCCATCACCGCGCAGTGTAAGCATACCAGCATTAATGTGAGGGTAATATTCACTAAGTGCATCTTGTGAATTTTTTGCCGTATAAAATAAACTCGTTGTCGCAACTGGTAAACTAGCTGGATCAAATCCGCTTTGCTGAGCAGCCTCGCGGTAAGCATCTACTGACACTTTAAAGTTAATTGCTGGACCACCAAGTGTTGTTATCATCATTGGCACACCTGCACGTCCTGCTTTAATTGCACTAGCTGGTGGACCTCCAACTGCACGCCAAATTGGTAAGTTATTATTTTTCGCTCTTGGAATCACCGATGCATGTG
The DNA here is from genome assembly GCF_008368855.1 of Bacillus sp. TE8-1. Lineage (NCBI taxonomy): Bacteria > Bacillati > Bacillota > Bacilli > Caryophanales > Bacillaceae > Bacillus > Bacillus sp. TE8-1. The sequence goes on from NZ_QPET01000025.1 coordinate 45,063, forward strand.
CGAGTGGTGCTCTGAACTGTCCATTCCATGTTACATGTTCCTCGTTATTAATTTTTAATAAAAGATCCATCTTCTCTTCAAATAATTCTTCATAATCATTCACGTCATAACCAAGTAAACTATATCCTCCAATACGAGATCCACGACCAGCTACGATTTCAGCACGACCATTAGAAATCAAGTCAATGGTAGCGAAATCCTCATATACTCGAACTGGGTCAGATGTACTTAATATCGTTGCGGAACTTGCAATTTTTATATTTTTCGTAGCTTGCGCGACCGCACCTAAAATAACTGTATGAGCTTGCGTTGTAAAATGCGTTTGATGACTTTCACCTACAGCAAACACATCAAGCCCTACCTCATCTGCTAACTTAGCTGTTTCAATTAGTTCATGAATTCTTTTTTCTGGCGTAATTTTCTCCCCATTATGTGGATTTAAAACATGATCACCAATTGAATATAATCCAAACTCAATTCCTTTTCTTGTATCTATACGGTATTTTTCCATAGTTACTCTCCCCTTTAATAAAGTAGTATTAGTTTTTTTCTAAAAACGTTGGTAAGTCAAGTTTATCTCCGTATTACCTACACCATCACTTGATTAGTCAATTGATGGTGTAAAAAAAATTACTCTTGCGGTAATTCTTTTTTTTCACTATGCTTATGAACTTTCGTCATCAGCTCATATAATATTTTCTGCTCTTCTTCATTTAATACATCATCAAAAAACGAAGATTGAAATGCAAGTTGTTCTGGCAATGCTCTCTCTAAAGCTGCTTCTCCTTGCTCTGTAAGACTAATTGTTTTCGTTTTCCAATCTTGTTTTCGTACAATATATCCTTCTTTTTCAAGACGAGTTAACATTCGAGAAATGCCACCTTGTGTAACAGTTACCTTTTCAGCTAACTCCATTTGTGTTAGTGGTTGATACGTACGTATTTGCAAAAGCACATCAAATTGAGCTGTCGTTAAATCAAAACGTTTTAAAAACTCATTTGACATTTGATTACTTTGGTTCGTAAATCGTATTAAACGTAACCATATTAATGATCCTATCGTATTATCACGCATGTTTGATCACTTCCTATCGTGAATCTTACTATCACTTTACCACTCAAGTGATAGTAATGCAAGAGAAAATCACATTTTTTATATAACTCAACTTACTTTTACTTAACTAATGGCATCACTCGTGTAGTATTAGGTCTACTTGCCATTCTCTACATCTTCATAAAAAAAGGATTAAGCTCCAACGCCAATCCTTATCATGCATTTATTTTTTGTTTTCAAAACAGTATGTTTGAAATTCACACCATCTAATCTATTATTTTCTTTTATCGTAACGTAAATTCATTTGAGCATACCGTCTTCATGTAAAACCTGTATAAGTTTGCATAAAAAACCTTGTTTACACCAATTGGGCTTTTACAGGATATATCATTTAAGTTCTACCTTTACTTCCTCTTTAGACATAACATCAGGTCTATAAATTAATTCAAGATTAGAATCACCTTTTTTCGCTTCAAACGTTATGGCTCCTGTTATCTTACCGTTTGGATCTACATCTTTAATTTTAAAAACGTTTTTATTACTAGTTGAAAATGTATGGTCCACGATACTTCCATCTCCTCTTTCAAGGTAAAAATCTAATGGATTAATTCTAACTTTTTGATTACCAATATTCTCTACTGTAACATGAACAATAACAAACTCATTACCTTTTTCCAGCTTATCATATTCTGCCACTTGTGCTATTTGTACTTTATGGACTGTTAATTTTTGATTTCTAATTTGAGTAGTTTTTTCAACATTATATTCTCTTGTATCTTCATTCTTCGTATTTTCTTTTTTGGCACTACTTTGCTCTTCCTTCGTATTATTTGATACAGTTTTAGCTACTTCTTTCTTCTCATCACATGCCGATAAACTGAAAGCTAACGTCCCTGCTAAAGTGACTGTCGCGATTTTTTTAAACATAAATTCCCTTCCCCCAATGTAAAAATGATAAAAATTCCCAAAAACTATATATTATACTAACAGATAAATGAACAGCATATTGTCGTTATGTGTCGAATGTAATAAAGCTATGTATAAGTATGAAGTCTTACTTTGCTTCATCTCTCAACTGTTCGACATATGATAAAATTTTAACAATAAGACATCCACCTTACTTACGAACTCTTTATTCCCATAACTATGTGTATCATAAATTTTTAAATAAGAAAAAATTAAAATAAAATGATAAAATTAAACAAATCACTAATATAAAGGTGGGCAGAACATGCATATTTCTAAACAATTTATACAACCATTCCCTGAATATGAAGACATATTTTATGATGATTTGGAACAACATAAAAAGCACTTTTTACCCATTTGTTCTATAAACTTACAATGTATTGAACCGGAATTAGACGAATGGGTACATATTGTGTCAGCAAAAGAAATCCATGATGGTTGTGTGGGTGATTTCACCAAACCATTTCACACAAATTTTACGAAAGCAGATACATTAGGATTCGATGTCATTAATGGAAAATATAAATTTGAAGCGGATTGGAATTATTTCGAAATCGAACAAAATAATTCTGACATAATAGAACAAGCCTATGAGCGTAATAAAAGAGATTATCAAATCCGTAAAGAGTATTTTCAACGTAATCAAAAAATTTATCCTTATTCTAGCTTAGGAAAAGAAATAACATCTGTAGAAGTATTAGAACAAGAGTTTGCTGAAAAACAAACAAATGGCTGGGGATTAAATTATCCTGTGGTAAATGGTATCCTAGATGATATTCGTTTTATGACAGAAGAAGGTGAAGAATTATTAGAAGACTGCGATAACGAAGACGAAATTTTTGACTTTACGAATCTTCTATATGTACCAAAAGATGAATATGGACATCCCTTTACATATGTTGGATTTGTTACAGGATATTATTTTCAAGCTTATGGTGCCGATCGTATTTACTTATTCTTTAATAAAGAATTAAGAAAAGCAGTAATTTGTTTTGAATATACATAAGATAATTAAGAAAAGTCCATTTTGAACATTATTACTTGAATCAAAATGGATTTTTTATAAATAATTTATTTCTATTTCAATTCCGCATCTACTGTGAAATGTGTAAAACCTCATATAATGTAATATCCTCTATCTCTTCAATTTCAGGCTTTACTTCATAAAATCCAAACTGACTATATCCCCACTTATCTGGGTTATACACTATTACATTCCCTTTACAATTTTCTGTATTCTGGACATTCTTATTAAAAAAGTTAAATTGAGTTTCAATCAATGAATTCTTTTGAGAAATACTCCCCACGTATTCAACAACATACTTACATTTCTTAAAATCATCACTTAGATTAACAACTAATGGAACACCTATATGTATTTGTTGCCATCCAAAAGATTGTAAAATATTATCGTAGTACCCTTCAAATATAAATTTATTCATCCCTTCATGACCATCCCAAATATATAAAGGTGCATAGCAGTTATAAAAATTCCCGTCTTTCTCCGTTTCCGTAATTAAATAAGCTTTAAAATTTAGTGCTTGGAAACCATCAGTTTTATAACCATTATCCTTTACCCTTTTCTTAATAATTTCCATGTCATAATCCTTTGGCAAAATGACCTTATATTGCATTCCAATCATGTTTATCACTCGCTTTCAATCTTATATACATTATGATAAATCGATAAGTAGCTAACGTAAAATAGGTATAAATTATGTTTGGTATCATTTATAATGATAGTGCATAAGGGGCTGAGATATATGGAAATAAATGATCTTATTATATTCAAAACTGTAGCCAGTGAGGGTTCTATTAGTAAAGCTGCTAAAGAGTTAGGTTATGTTCAACCGAACGTAACTGAAAGAATCAAAAAATTAGAACAAGAATTAGAAACGCCCTTACTACATAGAGATAACAAAGGCGTTTCCTTATTACCTTCTGGTGACATTTTATTAGATTACACGAATCAAATATTAACTCTATTAGAAGAAGTAAAAGATGAAATTAAAACGAGTGGTTCTTCTTATATAATAGCGACGTCACAATCTATTTTGACAAATTATTTAAGTAAGCGTATTGAAGAAAACTTTAGAAATTATCAAATATATGTAGAAAGTAGTAGTCATTTGCAAAAATTACTGCAGCAACAAAAAGTTGATATGGTCATCACTTATGAGGATGATTCTGGTGCAGGTTTTAAAAAAGTATTTACTACTTCAATTTCTATAGGCTTACTAAAAGATCAAGAAAAATGTATCATTGACTATTCAAAGGAACTCTTCTTCGTTAGTAATGACAAAAAGTGCCCTTTTAGAAATAAGACGATACAATTTCTAAAAGAAAATAATTTATCTCAGCGTCAACTTCAACAATTAGATTCTTATTCGCTTATGGAAGAGTTTATTCAGGACGGAAAAGGGATAGCCTTTTTGCCGATTAAAAATGATAAATTGGTAGCAATTGAAGATGTTCCAGTTGAGAAATTAGCTGTTCATTTTTTTACAAATCAAAACTCTTTCAAACAAATCCCTGATGAACTATTTGGTTAATAAAAAATCCCTCCTTTATGAATCTAAAAGAGGGATTTTCATATTCTATACAATTGATTTTTCACACATTTTGCTCCACTTCTGCACTTTTCTCCTTCTTATTCCGTTTCATATTCTTCAGTCCCTTAACCGTGCCAACTAATCCTTTCGGGAAAACTAGCAATACGATAATGTACAATAAACCAAGAATAATCGTCCATCGTTCAAAGATCGGATACTCTGTAGCTAGTTCTGATAAATAATATTTTAGAGATTCAATAATTCCAGCTCCTGCAATTGCTCCAATTAACGTTCCAACCCCACCAATCATCGTCATCAATAATGCATTTAATGTCATTTCAATTGAAAATACAGTCGTATTAACAAAACGCAATGTGATAACAAATAAACCACCGCTAATCGCAGCTACTACTCCTGCAACAATGCTAGCAATAATTTTATAATGAAGCACTTTATATCCTAGTGCTTCAACACGTTGCTCATTTTGGGAAATTGCCTTTAATACTTTTCCAATAGAAGATTTGGTGAAAAGACGTAACAGAACAAAAATGATCAGTAAACATATAAGTGTTACATAATAAAACGTAAAACGATCACGGAATACGTCTGGTACCCCAAATGTAAAACCATCTCCTCCGTGAGTAAGCCCACGCCATTTTTCAGCAAGTACGAAAAATAACTGTGAAATAGCAAGTGTTAACATTGCATAAAAATGACTTTTCAATCGTAAAGAAAGCAAACCAATTATATAACTAACGATTGCTGAAACGATAATTGCAGCTACTATTCCAATTAAAAAGTTCGTTATTGATACGCCTTGTCGATCAAATAAAAGCGCTACCCCATATGCTCCTATCCCAAAGAACATACAATGACCGAACGATACAATTCCTGTATACCCAAGCAATACATCAAAACTCATTGCAAAAATAGCAAAGATGAAGATTTGAGTGAACAAAATTAACAGGCTCCGTGAATCATTTACGAACGGAAATACACTTAAACAAATGAGCATACATACTCCGAAGTATACTTTAATTCGGTCCGATGTGTTGTTCACCATTTCACCCCTTTTCACCAACAAGTCCAGTTGGCTTCACTATTAAGAAAAATAGTAACATTAACATATTAATTGCAAGTGATAAATCTGGTATAAAATACGCTGTAAAAGCACCAGCTAATCCGACAATTAAAGAAGCAATAGCTGAACCTTGAACGCTTCCTAATCCACCGATAATTACTACTATAAAAGCTAAAATTGCATACTGCATGCCCATCTCGGCGAAAATAACGCCCGAATACGGTGCTAATAAGAATCCTCCCAAAGCTGCCATCCCTGCCCCTAATAAAAAGACGAAAGAAAATATCGCTTTTACATTAATACCAAGCGCTTGAACCATTTCTTTATCCATTACACCTGCACGGATCATAAGACCTATCTTCGTCTTTTTGAGTAATAGTAGTAGTGCAATGTAAATAATTATCCCAATTAAAATAACGAATAGACGATATTTAATTAATATAATACCTCCGAATGTAAAACTTCCTTGTAACCATAACGGTAATTTTGCACTAATAGGGTTTGGCCCCCAAAATATTTTAATACACTCACTAAGAACGAGCATTCCTCCAAGCGTAACGAGCAGCTGTCGAACATGATTTCCATATACCGGTCTAATAAGAAACCTTTCTAAAATAAATCCTAGGAACATTCCCATGGCTACTGCTCCAACTAAAGCTAATATATAACTTCCTGTCATATTAAATAACCAAACACCTGTAAATGCTCCCCATGCAAATAAACCACCGTGTGCAAAGTTTAAAACGCTCATTAGACCGAAAATAAGTGAAAGACCTGATGCTAACAAAAAAATGAGCATCCCTGTTGAAATCCCATTTACAAATAAATTGATTAACACATCCATCCTTTTCACCTCGGATTCATGTTAAGAGATTCCTAAATATTTATGACACATTTCCTTATCCTTTTTTAATTCATTCATAAAACCGTTATGAACAATTCGTCCGTTATCCATAATGTAAAAATAATCGCCAATTTGACTGGCCATCATAAAATTTTGCTCAACAAGTAAAACTGTTGTTTTCTCTTTCATCTTCAAAATAGCTACCATTAATTTCTCCACCATTATCGGGGATAGCCCTTTGCTCGGTTCATCAATAAGTAATAATCCATCACTATTAATAAACGCTCTTGAAATAGCCAACATTTGCTTTTGCCCTCCGCTCAAGAGCCCACTTTTCTTATTCCAAAACTGCTTTAAATCCGGAAATAGTTCCAGCATCCACTCTATTTTCCCTTCTACTTCCTCACCTTTTCCCCTAGCAAGAGCGAAAGTTTCTTCTACTGTCAAATCATGAAAAATACCTTGATTTTCTGGTACATACCCTATTCCTTTCCTTGAAATTAAATGTGTAGGTAATCCACTCACTTTTGCACTATCATAATAAATTTCACCATCTGCAATCCGGTGAAACCCCATAACTGAACGTAATGTCGTTGTTTTCCCTGCCCCGTTTCTACCAAACAGTACAGTAATCGTCCCTTTCTCAACAGTAAGAGATACTCCTTGCAAAATATGAAACTGATCTAAATACGTTTCTATATTATTCACTTGTAATAGTGCCACTATATAATCCCCCTAAATAAGCACTTTGTACACGCTCATCTTTCATAATTTCTTCTGGCAATCCTTCAGCCAATAACTCTCCATGAAATAAAACGATAAGATGATCTGACAAACCTAGTATCATATCCATTTTGTGTTCGATAAGTACAATTGTGCTCTCTGGATGTTTCTTAATATTTTCAATCACTTGTAATATAGCAGGGACTTCCTCAACCGAAATACCTGCCGTCGGCTCATCAAGTAATAACACATCCGTTTTTAAAGCTAATAACATCGCAAGTTCTAGCTTTCTTTTCTCTCCATGTGCCAAATCTTTCGCTAATATGTTCTCTTTCTCATGAAGTAATACTGTTTTTAAGAAACGTCTCGCCTCTCCAACTTGTTGCTTTAATTTTGCTGAACTCGGGAAAAAACTATAGTAATCTTGTACGAATGATTGAACACTTAAACGGACATTTTCAAGTACCGTTAATTCTGGGAATATGTTTGTAAGCTGAAAAGAGCGACCGATTCCTAAGCGTGTTCGATCTGAAATCGATAGTTTTGTAATATCTTGCCCTTTAAAATACACTTCACCTGTTGTAGGTGAAATCTGTCCACTTAGTAAATTAAATAATGTTGTCTTCCCCGCACCATTTGGCCCGATAATAGAAATGAGCTTTCCTTTTTGGACAGTTAAATTTACATCTTTAATAACTTGATGTTCACCAAAAGATACACTAAGATTTTTCGTCTCTAGCAAATGTGTCACGAAATCCCTCCCTTTAAAGCCGTGAGTATGAAGGAAATATGTATAAAGAGGGTCCCCCCTCTTTATACAAAAACAACAGAAAATTCAGTCTATTTATTTTGAACTGGTGGTTCTGTTTCTTTCATCGTTAATTCTCGCTCTAACACTGGCACCGGATAATCAACACCATCTTGCTTTTTCAATGTGATAGAATACAGCGTCTGCATCGCTTGGTGGTCCTTCTCTCTAAACTTCATCTTTCCTTTCGGTGTATCAAATTCCATTCCTTCCATTTTCTTAATCAAGGTATCTACATCTGTATCACCTTTTGTTTTCTTTAAGGCTTCTACAATAGAAATTGCTGCTGACATTCCTCCCGCTGTAAACAAATCTGGCACTACACCATTAAAACGTTTTTTATGCTCTTCAACTAGCCAATCATTCACTTTATTTTTTGGAAGTGTGTGATAATATACAGAAAAACCTTGCATACCTACTAATGCATCCATTGTTTTTAATGCTGGTATATCTGGCGCACCTGTAGAAATTTTAATACCTTGCGCTTCCACATTCATATCTTTCAACTGTTTCCAAGGTGAATTTGCCCCTGCCCAAGCGATAAATAAATAATCTGGTTTTGAACTAATGATATTTTGAATATTCGCTGTAAAATCTGTTGAATTTGTATCCGCGTATTGCTCATTCACAATGCTCGCACCTAATTTTTTCGCACCCGCTTTAAATGCAGCAATCCCTTCACGACCAAAAGCGTTATCTGGGGCAAATGTCGCAATCTTTACATCTTTTTTCGCAATTGCTGCTGCTCCTGCAATCGCATCTTGTGAGGAACTTCTTCCAGTTCTAAAAATATATTTATTCCAGTTCTTCCCGGTAATACTATCCGCAACTGCCGGTTCTACAACCATAATCTTTTCATATTCTTCAGCCAGTGGTAAAACCGCTAACGTATCACTTGAACTAGACGATCCAACTAAAAAATCAACTTTCTCTTCTTCTAATAACTTCGTAGCTTTTTTAACTGCTACATCCGCTTTCGTTTCTGTATCTTCTACAACAAACTTAATCTTTTTCCCATCTACTTTCCCAGTTCCACCAGTTGCATAATCTAACCCTAATTCAAATCCGTTCACTGTTTGTTTTCCATACGATTCTAGCGGTCCTGTTAAAGAAGCAAGGACTCCTACCTTAATCGTTTTTTCATCCTCTGTACTTGTTTTCTTTCCTGAACAAGCTGCCGTTATTAATAACGAACCTAAAACACAACCAGTAAACATTGTTTTTAGCCACTTACGTTTTTTCATCGACATTGTGATCCTCCCCATACTTTACTTTCTGATAGAATCAAACACGCCAAAATCCCCTGTCCGTAATCATGACTAACTAATTCGATAGATAATGGAAAACTCTTGTAGTACCCTCTACATTCGGCACAAATATATAATCACCTTCCTATGTAATGGAAACGAACATACAATCAATATATATTCTGCAATCCAATTGAAAATACTGTTTCATTTCAGTAATGACCATACAAAAAGACTAACTTATTTTTAAGTTAGTCTTTTCCCCTTAATTAGAGTTAAGTTCTACTTTCTCTAACCCTTCAGCCAATTGTTTCTTATCTAGTCCTTCTCCTATTACTACTAAGTTTGTCGGGAAACCGAAGTCTTGTTCTAATAAAGTTGGTACTCCGAACGAATATTGGAATAGGTGAGGGTATTTATCTCCATGGAATTTCACAAAACCTTTCACTCGATAAATACTATCTGGTAAATTCGAAAGCCATTCATATAATTTGTCTTGATCAATCGGTTTCGTAAATTGATATGTCATTGTTTGTATATGTAAATGCTGTTTGACATGTAGTGTCTCGTGTTCCTCATCATTTGGAAATTCTGCTTCTTCTATATCTTTTAAAGATATATTACAATACTTTGTCTCATACATTTTCGCATGATCATTTATTGCCTTTACTTCTTCAAATACTGTATTCTTATCTTCATCTGTTAGTAAATCTGCTTTATTAACAAGAATGTGACTACCAAATTTCAGTTGCTCATGCAATAGCTGTTGTACATTTGCACTTAATATACTTCGATTTAACCACCTTACTGCATCTAAAACGACTACAATTGATTTCACTTCCAGAAAAGGAGCTAAAATTGGCGAGACACACGCGTCTAACACTTCAATTGGATGCGCAACACCTGTCGTTTCTATATAAATTACATCTGGTCTTTCTTGTTGGTATAACGAATGTAATTGTATTTCAAGCTCTTCTTTTAACGTACAACAAATACATCCTTTAAGAAGTTCTCTTAAAACATTCTCTTTTCCAATAATATCTGTATCTACTGAGTATTCACCAATTTCATTCATTAATACTGCAACTTTTCTATTCTTCTTTTTCTCTGCTAACAATAAATTTTGTAATAATGTTGATTTTCCACTACCTAAAAAACCACCTAATATATGAATCTCCACTTTATTCATTCAACCGACCATCCATTTCTTTACTTCAAATGTATTCAAAGCGTAATAATTACGATTTATATTTATCATTTTATTAAAAGAATGACCTTTTGTAAATATAAGAGATTCACTGTTCATTTACTTCATATGCAACTCTAACTCCAGACTCAATTGCCCCTTGCATCCATCCATGTGTTAATGTCGTATGCTCTCCTGCAAAATGTACTTTTCCAGATGGTGGTGTAATATACGGAAATAACTCGAGCTCTTGGCCTGGTTCGAAAGCTGTAAATGCACCGCAAGAATACGGATTTTTACTCCAGCTAAAAGATGTTCCAGTGACAAACTCACTATAGACGATGTCACCGTATATTTCCGCTAAATTTTTTAATGCGTAACGAATACGATCTCTTTGCGGGAGACTATCCCATGTTAACGCCTCATCTGCCCACGTATAACTTGCTATAACGATAGCTGGTCCTGGAGTATGAATGCCATAACTCGGATAGTATGTAAACCGTATCGGTAAATCAGTAATAGATTTACCGCCACACTGTCCCGCTTTCTCCCAAAATCTACTTTTAAACTCTATTGCAATTTTAGTTGCAGCAATATAATTTAATTCACGAATTGCTCTTTTTTTAAAATAAGAGAATAAATAGTATGGCTGAACTTCTACAAATCTTAACGCTGAAAATGGAATTGTAATAATAGCAAAATCACTTGTTATTGTAAATTGCTCTAACGTTTGTTCATGATTTCCTTGTAACATTACTTTATTATCTTCTTGTATAATTTTATCAACCTTATACGGCATTAAAATATGTTCCCTTAATTGTGGTAAGAATGCATTCGATAACTTATCCATTCCACCAGTTATTTCATAATATTTCGTTGTTGAAGTAAAGAAAATCATTTCACGTAATACTTCAATTAAGGACATTCCCATATAAGCTTCCATATCAAGAAGTACCCCAATCATATCTATCGCACCATCTGAATAATACTCCATTAAAAATGAACCAAGCGAATACGTTTTATACTTTTTTTCAACGATAAGCCAGTTTTTATCAGGATCCTTCTTAATGTAATTTAGTATTGGTTCTAATACTTCAATCATTAGCTCTTCTGCCGTTTTTCCTCTTTCTTTATCCAAAACCGGATATTCAAGTACACTTGGATCATTTTCAAACACATTCAATCTCGTTTGAATGTTATTCGTATAAATGATATCTGCAAAAGTTTTATTTATAAAAAGATTTAAAGGTAGTTTAAATTTATGAATATACGCTAAGGTTAACTTATGGGTGTCAGGGATTCTCATCGGGCCCGCATTAAAATATAAACCCACACTAAATGGTTCCCGAATCGTATACACTCTGCCACCTATTCTGTTATTTGCTTCTATAATCGTTACTTCGTGCCCAGCCTCTTTTAATAAAGAACCTGCAACTAATCCAGAAATCCCTGCACCTGCAATCGTAATCCGTTTTGGGTTATTCTTTTTAACAAGCCCTGCATGAATAATATGAAGCATTTCTTCCATTGCTAATGGATTCCCCATGCCATTTCCCCTTTTACAAAGGATTTTACTGAATTATATTCGGTTCACTGAATTCCTATGTTTTGTTCGCTGATTTGCACGGATACATTTTCAAATACTTGAATATCTTTTATAAAATGTAATAAACTAGATATGACTCTATAGAAGTAAGACGTATTATCTTACATAATAAAATCAATGAAATTGCGAGGAATTTTGAAATGAAAAAAGGTATTAACCGTGTTGTATTAGTAGGAACAGGAGCAGTTGGATGTAGTTATGCTTACTGCATGATTAACCAGGCTGTAGCTGAAGAATTTGTTTTAGTCGATGTAAATGAGGCAAAAGCTGAAGGGGAAGCAATGGACTTAAGTCATGCTGTTCCATTCGCACCAGCTCCAACTAGAGTATGGAAAGGCAGCTACGAAGATTGTAAAGATGCTGACCTTGTAGTTATTACAGCTGGATTACCACAAAAACCAGGCGAAACACGTTTAGATTTAGTTGAGAAAAACGCTAAAATCTTCAAACAAATCGTTCGCAGTATTATGGATAGCGGATTTGATGGCATCTTCTTAATCGCAACAAACCCTGTAGATATTTTAACTTACGTAACTTGGAAAGAATCTGGTTTACCGAAAGAACGTGTAATCGGTTCTGGTACAACGCTTGATTCTGCTCGTTTCCGCTATATGTTAGGTGAGTACTTCGATATTGGTCCACACAACATTCACGCTTATATTATCGGAGAACACGGCGATACTGAACTTCCAGTTTGGAGCCATGTTTCCGTTGGTATCCAAAAACTACAAACACTGCTTGAAAAAGACAACACGTATAATCAAGAAGATTTAGACAAAATTTTCATAAACGTCCGTGATGCAGCTTACCATATTATTGAGCGTAAAGGCGCAACTTATTATGGTATCGGTATGTCACTTCTACGTGTTACAAAAGCAATTTTAAACGACGAAAATAGTGTATTAACTGTATCAGCTTACTTAGAAGGTCAATACGGTCAAAAAGATGTTTATATCGGGGTACCTGCTGTTTTAAATCGCGGCGGTGTTCGTGAAATTTTAGAGGTTGAATTAAGTGAAGATGAAGAATTAAAATTCGACCACTCTGTTCAAGTATTGAAAGAAACAATGGCTCCGGTTCTTTAATGAAAATAAAAAGCAATCCAATTTATTTTGGATTGCTTTTTATTTTCATTATCTCCTATGACTTTTTAGTGATTTTCTATCATTTCTTATTTTTTAGTCGCATCCTCATTATTTATATCAAGTACATCTAATAAAAAGATAAAGATTGGTATCCCGATAATAAGCCCCCATATTCCGAGGAAATGCTCTGAGAAGATAAGAATCATAAATGTGTAGAATATTGGTAAATTTGTTTTTGCAGACATAAACTTCGGATTTAAAAAATAACTTTCAAGAGCATGGATTACTGTTATGAATACGAGTATGTATACTACGTACATAACTCCGCCTACGTTGTAAGCAATGATACAAAGTGGAAACAAAGAAATAATCACACCTGCAACAGGAATCAACCCTAGTAAGAAAATCATAACAGCTAATACAAGTAGCTGTGGAAATCCTAAAACGATTAATGCAATGACAGTAAGAATACAATTTACAACGGCAATTAAAAACTGAGCCTCAATTACTTTGCCGAACGATCTTGCAAATCTTTCACCAAAATATGCAATTTCTTCATAAAAGATTTTTAACTTACTATCTTTAAACTTTGATGTAAATGTAATAATACGCTCTTTTTCTAATAAGAAAAATAAGCTTAAAATTAGAGATAATAATATTTGTAAACTTACCTTCCCTATATTTGCTATTGATTGATATATGACGTCTACACCTTGTTCTATATATTTTGATACTTCCATCCCATTAATTGTCGAAAGTGCATATTTAACGATTTCATTATCAGGTGGATTTTGAAAAAACAGTTTAAATTGATAAATTAATTGTGAAATTTGTATCGTCAGCACAGGTAAATATTTATATAATGTTGTGCCTATAAAGGAAACTAGTATTATATATAAACATGCAATAACAATTTTCCGGTTTACTTTCAATTTTCTTGAAATAAAACGTTGAAATCGATCCATTAAAAACGTCAGTATAAACGTAATTAATATTAAATTAATCATACTTTTTAATGCGTATAATACAAGCGCTACTATTATTAAAACGAGAAACCGTTGAAACCCTCTACTTCGAAAAAAACTCTTTACTTCATTCATTAAGAATTAACCTCCCCCTTCAATGGATGGAAATTGAATATATTACATTTTATGAACTCCTATAGACAATCTTTCTTACTAATTGAGAAGAATCCTTTTTTTCTTTTCATATTGTTAGATTCGTTTAACTGGAATCCACCAACATAATTTCGGTGGATTCCAGTTATTTTTCATATAATCTTTTATAAACTAGGTGATTTTCTATTTTTAGACTGCTGTTCATACGCATATCCAATATTGAAAAGCTCTTTTTCACCAAACTGTTTCCCTACAAACACTACACTGATTGGTTCTCCATTTTTATCATATCCAGCAGGAACCGCTAATTCCGGATAACCAGCTACAGCTGATAGAAGGACTTCATCGTTATTAATCATAACTAGAGCATCCAAACCTTTTTCTACTAAATACCTATCTAGCTCTTTTCTTGCATTTTCTTGACTCGTTTGCACTACGTTTTCAAACTCTTCTTTCGTTATAGCAGATTTTTCAGACCCTTCAATTAATGTTTGTCCGTATTTTATTCGTCTTTTACTATCCTTTTTATTAAACGCTATAATCTCTTCTAACGATTTTACCGGTACATTCTTTTGCTGTGAAAGATAGTCGTTTACATTATGCTTGAACTCATATTCTAATGTTTGCAAATTATCTACACCCTCAGCACTTAACTGGATATTATCAGTTAATATCGCACCTGCATCTTGAAGGTCTTTTCTAATTTTTTCTGCTACTGCTTTTCTATTTTCATCTTGTTGGTCTACAGAAAAAAGAAGCCCTATCTTTTTCCCTTTTAATCCATCTATTGATAAATCCTTTGTATAATCAATCCTTTCTTTATCTTTCATTTTTTCTGTCATAACATCTTTTTCATCATAACCTATCATTGCATTAAATAGCGTTGCTGCATCTTTTACTGTTCTTGCCATAGGTCCTGCTGTATCAAGAGTTTCAGCTAATGGAATAATTCCTGTTCTACTTACCATACCTAAAGATGGACGTAACCCAACTACTGATTGCTGCGCCGCTGGTGCAACAATCGATCCCGTCGTTTCTGTTCCAATTGCAAGCGGCGCAAAATCTGCTGCAACTACTGTAGCAGATCCTGAACTTGATCCTGAAGTATCGAATGTAATCGGACCGTACGGATTTAAATTTTGTCCTTTCTTCCCGCTATACCCGCTTGGCATTGTAAAAGATAAATAGTTCGCCCACTCAGACATATTCGCTTTTCCTAAAACAAATGCTCCTTCTTCTTTCAACTGCTTCACAATTGTTGCGTCTTGATCTGCAATCCAATCTTTTAATACATAAGTTCCTGCACTAGTCGGCATCACTTTTTCCGTCTGTACATTATCTTTTACAACGACAGGAATACCATATAAATTCGACTTTTTGTTTCTCCCCCGCTCTTGATCTAACTTTCTTGCTTCTTCCATCGCATTAGGATTTATCTCTGTAACAGAATTTAATGTTATTCCATTTTGATCATGTTCTTGTATTCTAAAGAGATAAATACTCGTTAATTCTTCATATGACAACTTTCCATCATCAATCATTTTTTGAAGCTCATCTATAGTCGCATTTACGACTTCTTTTTCTTTTATCTTTACATTTTCTATATTGATTCCTTTAAGCTGATTATGTATCGGTTGTAGCACTCTTTCTTTATCATATACAATACGCTCAGGTTCCTTTGGAAAATAATTTTTATACACGTAATATCCGCCGGCACACGCTAATAAGACAATGCCTCCAGTGATAGACAGCGTTACCTTTACCCATTTCTTCATGTTGCTTCCTCCACTCTATAAGATGCTTAGCTATACAAAAAAGAGAGTTACCTTTTACTTAACTCTCTCCAATCAAAATGCTAAATGAAAAAATGAAAGATTTCAATCTAATTACTTCTTTTTTTGCATTTGCTTTGCTAACATTTCTTTCACTTGATTATACGTTAATCCTGAATTTTTATTTAAACGCTTTACTTCCTCAACATCAGTACCTACCACTGTATATTTTTTCTCATCATTCATTTTTCTAATTCCCTTCTCACCGTATTATTTCTTATATTTCTTCCCTAAATGCGCATAAATTAACACCACTACAAAAAAGGAAGCTGTTTTTTAGCACAGCTTCCTTCTCGTTACATATTGTATTTCTTAATAAAATTTCACTACATCTTCAGTAGGCAAGAACGTTCTTTCTGCTGGTTGTTCGTTTGGTTCACCAAATGGCATTTGACCTACTAAGCTCCACTCTGCCGGAATGTTCCAAGTTTCTTTCACTTCAGCATCTACGATTGGGTTGTAATGTTGTAATGACGCCCCAATTCCTTCAGCAGATAATAGCATCCACACAGTATGTTGTAACATCGCATTTCCTTGATGAGACCAGAATGGGAACTGATCTTTGTATAATGGAGCATTTTCTTGCATTTTTTCTACAGTTGCTTGATCTTCAAAGAATAGAACTGTTCCTACACCTGCATGGAAGCCTTTTAGTCTTTCTACAGTCGCTTCAAAGTTTTCTGCTGGTACGCGTGCTCTTAGTGTTTCTTTAACGATATCCCAAAACTTTTCATGCTCTCCATCCATTAATACAACCATACGACCACTTTGCATATTGAAAGATGTTGGTGCGTGTAAAGCTGTTTTTAACACTTCTTCAATTCTTTCTTTCGTAATTGCATCATTTTTTGTTACTTTACGAATTGAACGGCGGTTCACGATTGCTTCTTTTAAGTTTGTTGTAGTTGCTGACATTTTAATTCCTCCAAATGTTTGTTTTATAATTTATTTTGTTATTTCATAACAAGCGAATTAGCAATATCCATCGGTATTACATTGCATACCTTCAAATGAATTTGTTTTATCCTTTTCAATTTCTTTATCAATGACCCTTTCTAGTGTTTCTTTACTAGCAAGCCCTTGAATGACTTCATCTCCAATCATGACAGTTGGAACAGCCATAATATTCGCTTCATCATATGCGTGTTGAATTGCTTCTTGATGCTTTTCTTTATATTTACGAGTTACTAAAGCATCTTTAAATTCCGCCTCAGGAAGTCCTATTTCTACCGCTAATTTTGTTAACACATCAATATCTTCAATGTTTTGCTCTTCTTGGAAAAATGCTGTGAATACGCGGTGATGATACTCATTACCTAGTCCACGTTCTTTTGCAAATTGACATCCTTCGAAAGCTAAATGTGTATATGGATGTGGTGAAACACGTGGCAAGCGCATATCAATTCCTAACTTCTTCGCTGTCGGAAGAATGAAAGCATCCCATGAACCTAATTTTTCTGGTTCATTCCATGGATCTATTTTTGAATATGGACTTGGACGTAATTCAAATGGCATCCATTCAATCTCTACATCTTTCTCTTTCGCTACCTCATCTAATGGACCTTTTGCTAAAAAACAAAACGGACATATAAAATCTGAGTATACTTTCATTTTTACAGTCATAACTTTTACACCTTACCTTATCGTTGTAATCAAACCAGTTACATTGATGATAAAAAAATATAAATATTATTTAAACATTCATTTTTTCTTGCAAAGTTTCAAACAACTGCCCCATCGTAATATTTCTCAAAACTTCTTCCATCGCGGATTGCGCTTGAATTAAAATAATTTCTAACACCGCTTGAATTTTCGCCCCAATTGGACAATCTGGATTCGGTTGCTCGTGAATATGAAATAGCTTGTCTTCTTCGACTACGTTCACTGCATGATACACATCTAACAATGTGATTTCATGTAAATCCTTTAGTAATCCCGCGCCACCCGGTCCACGATTTACGTAAACAAAGCCAGCTTGTTTCAAGTACGACATCATTTTACGAATGACTACCGGATTCGTATTTACACTTTCAGCCATATAGTCTGAAGTACAAAGTGAAGATGGATTGTTTTTCAAAATAGATAAAATATGAACAGCTATGGAAAAGCGGCTACTAATTTTCATCGTAATCACCACCTCGATGTAATCATTATAGTTACAACTAAAAAATAAGTCAATCCTTTTCATAGATTTTTTATAAGCAAATTAAAAAGTGCCCCATTATGATATATGAGACACCCCTTTTTATTCTGCAAATAGCGCTTGAAATTCTTCAATAAATAGCTGTACAGCGATTGAAGAATCCTTTAATGAAGGAACAGCTAAAGCAATTTCTCTCCATACTTGCGGTTCCAATTCTCTCGTTTGCACATTATGTGGTAAATTCGTTAAAGATAATTCAGCTAATATTGCAATGCCTAATCCTTCTTGAATCATATTTAAAGCTGTAGTAACGGTAGAAATTACATACTCAGCCCGAAGTGGTACGTTGGCTTGTTTAAACATATCAATGATGGGTGGTTCGTATCCGCCCTTACATAATATGATCGGTTCATTCTCCAAATCACGAATTGTAATAGAGTCCTTCTTACAAAGAGGATGATCCTCTCTTAAGATAGCAACCATTTTCCCCTTCGTTAACGGGACAATCTCCATCTCTTTATTAGGCAAAATAACAATTCCTATATCAACAACCCTCGATATTAACCAATCTTCAACTTCTTTAATTGTTCCTTCGCAAAGAACGACCTCTAAGCTCGGATACTTCTCCTTAAAATGGTTTATCATTTTCGGTAAGAAATGTGCAGAAGCACTCGGAAAACTCCCAATTCGAATCGTCCCCACTTCGTGTCCTTTCTCCATCGCAACTTCTTGTTCAATCTTCGCTACACCGTTCAAAATCTCTCTAATATGTACAAGAATCCTATTTCCTACATCCGTAACGAGTAGCCCTTTTCGTTTATCACGTATAAGAATAGTAACTCCTAACTCTGACTCAATACTTGAAATCGCATGACTAACAGCTGGCTGCGTCATATTTAACACCCTGGCAGCCTTCGTAAAACTACCTAAATCAACAGTTTTTATTAATACTTGCAGTTGTGTAATGGTCATAACTAATCACTTATACTCCTCATAAAAAAGATTCATTTTATTTATTACAGTCGATATCATATCATAGTGAAATGAATAACAACAAGGAGGTCTTTCAGTGACACAGCTTTCTCGAACTAAGACGGCCATCATCCTTACCTTTCTCGTTTTCATGTGGGGAATCAATTGGCCTTTATCAAAGTTTGCCCTGCATTATACACCACCTGTTTTATTTGCAGGCGTTCGAACTTTAATTGGAGGATTCATTTTACTTCTGTTCGCATTACCAAAATACAAAGAGTTACATTTAAAAGAAACGTGGCATTTATACGTTATTTCTTCCTTACTTAACATCATTATATTTTACGGATTACAAACTGTCGGCCTTCAATATATGCCTGCTGGTCTATTTTCCGCTATCGTATTTTTACAACCTGTTTTACTTGGTATTTTCTCATGGATATGGCTTGAAGAAGCAATGTACGGTTTAAAAATTTTCGGGCTTGTACTCGGATTTATTGGTGTAGGTGTTATTAGCTCTAGTAGTTTAACTGGACATATTTCTGTCATTGGCATTCTTCTTGCATTAGGATGTGCGATTGGCTGGGCACTTGGAACAGTATTTATTAAGAAAACTGGTCACCGTGTGAATGCCATTTGGATGGTAACAATTCAGCTTCTTATTGGTGGTCTTTGTTTAATCGGATTTGGCTCAGAATTTGAAAGTTGGTCTAGTATTGCTTGGAGTATGCCATTTGTTAGTGTACTACTCTTTATTTCATTCTTTGTTATTGCAATGGGGTGGCTTGCATACTTCACACTCGTTGGAGCTGGTGAAGCGAGTAAAGTAGGGGCTTATACATTCCTTATTCCCCTTATCGCTATTATTGTAAGTTCAATCTTCTTACATGAAGCCATTACAATGAGCTTATTTATTGGCCTATTATTTATTGTTGTGAGCATTTGTTTTGTAAATATAAAACCGAAAACACTTGCTGTAAGGCAGCAGGTTGAAGTGAAATAAATATGAGAAAGAGCCTACTATTTGTAGACTCTTTTTTATATCTTATTTTTTACGACGCACTACAAAAACACACGCACCTACCGAAGATACAATTGCCAAAATAGATAAAACAATCGCTATCAATTGCATATTACTAGTACCTTCATTCTTTTCTACATTAGATACTTCACCATGTTCTCCTGTTAATGACGTACCTTTTGCAATTGTAGTAAGTGAATGCGGTTTTTCAGCTTTCTCATCGCCTGTCCATTCAACAATTTCTCCGTCTTTATATTGTTGATATGCATCCCAAGCTATTTTTTGTTCTTTATCCGGATTTTTAGCGACGAAAGTAAATCGTTGGAACTGACCGGGTAAAATCCCTTCTCCTATTGCTTCCCATACTACAGTTTTCACTTTTCCGGCATTATCTTTTTGCTCTTCCATTTTCCACCCTGGCACTGGTTCATACTGTTGGAATTCCACACCAGACGGTATTTTCAGTGTAACTTTTGTTGTTGCTATATTCTTTTCAACTGGTACTTTTATCGTGTAAGTCTCCCAAGAACCGATGTCAGAAGTTGCTGGCTTCACAGTAACGTGCGCACTAACAGGTAACGAAAACATTCCCATTGCAATTACTGTTGCGATCATTGTTGTTCCTAATTTTTTTATGCGTTTCATTTTCAATTAGCTCCTTTTTATCTATACCTACTCTTTATCCCGCTATTCGCCGGGTAGCCCAATTGATGAGGGCTGCTTAAAGTTTCACTTTATCTGCCACCTACAATAAATTTATAATCCGTATCGAAGCTATCAAGCGATTTCGTTAATCCATGTACTTGTATATTCCAGTTTCCTGTCATGTTAATATACATACCTTCTGCTTCATATTCTCCCGGTGAAACTGCCGAAACTTTAAATGATCCTTTTCCCATATTCATATCTAACGATTGAGTCGTTAATATAATTTGTTCCATATCAGTAACGGGTTGTCCGTTCTCATCATTTAAAGTAATATGGAATATATTTTGTCCTACTCTATTAGGACTTACATTTAGCGTCATTTCATATCCATTATCTAATTGTTTACTCTCTGTAAAAGGTCCAGTAGGAGGCATCGGTGGTGTTTGTACGTTTGTCATAAAAGCTACGATTACGAAAATGATAATTCCAATGATAAACTCTACTTTCACCGTAGCACCTAATCCTTGCTTCGCTCGCATTCTCCCTTTCATATAATGAATAATTCCCAATATCCCCATGAAAATGAATAAAAGTATCTTTGTTAATAAAGCCAATCCATACTTCGTATCAAATAACGAGTGGATTGTTGGAATAAAAAATGTACTGTTAAAAAGGCCTGTTATTAAAATCACGATAACAGCACCTGTTGCCCACGGTGAAAAACGCTTAATCATATCCCAATACATATGCCACTTGTTATCCTCTTTACGTAAAAGAAGAATAATAGATGATAAACCACCAACCCATAATGAAGCTGCGAATAAATGTAGAAAATCCATAACGACAGCAATGTCTTTAAACTTTAAACCGTATGCGTGACTATTAAAGGCTTTCATAACAAGTAACCCTATAAACAATAGTATTGGAATACTCCATACTTTAAACGACGAAAACTTCTCATGCTTCACCGCAAAATACGTAACAATTATAAGCGTACTAATGAGAACCATTTGAGTAATCCATACATAACCAAAAACAGAAAGCTGTAATGTTTCTTTTAATAGTAAAGGATTGAATGCTTCTAGCCATGAAACATCAGCATTTATTTTCGCTTGCAATGGTAGGTTGAATAACAAGCTATTAAATATCCCAAATAAGGAGATCCATATTATGTTCTTACTCCTTGATCGAACCGAGGTTGCATTCCCTTTATACATAATAAGATTAAAGAAGAGAACTCCTAAAAATAGCGAGAAACTCGCATATAAAATTCCACGTTCCATAATCATATCGATTTGCGGGACATACCCCATCTCTTCCACTTGTACATCGTCTGTTCCCGCTTCTGCTAATCCAATACGGAATGGAATAACCCCTTGAATTGGATGTCCATCAGCTGAAATAGCTTTCCACTGAATAGAGTAGAGACCATTTTTGAGGTTTTCTTTTAATCCGGCTTCTAATAGTTTTTTATTTTTTTTATCAATATGAGCATCTTTTAAATCGACCCTTTTACCTGATGTATCTCTCACGTACAATGTATTAAAACGTGAAACTTGTATGTCCTCATCGAATTCAATTTTTACAACAGATGGTGCTCTCTTCAACGTTTCATTTTCCATAGGGTTTGATTTCACAACGTACGCATGAGCAGATGCACTTTTCGGTATCAATATGATAAGCACACATGCAAGTAATAACCATGTCCCTAATCTTCTCATTACTTTCACACTCATTTCACTTCTTTCTTCCTCATTGCTCTATTTTCATTCCTTTAACTTCCAAAGTTTGATTCTCCGTAGAAATATTAACCTGATTAAATATAAATTTCTATAAAGTATAACTCTTTATTTCTCTTCCACCTCTAAACTTCCAATATAATAGTAACTATTATGATAGATACAACTTACATTTTTAAAGTCGATTGTTATTATATCATAAAATATATTTATGTAAGTTATCAAAGAAGAAAAGTTATCGTGAATCATTTGTGAAGAAAATGTGAAATACATAAATAAAAAGGTATTACGTTATTACGTAACACCTTTAAAAAAATATCCCTCTCCTATTTCTCTTCCGGATAATCACAATACTCGATAATCGTTCCTTCAGTATCCGCTGGGTTAAGATAAATTAACCTTCTACCGTGCTTATTAATGCGTAGTGTATGCTCTAATGTCCGAATACCTTGTTCTTTTAACTCTTCTAGAGCCACATCTAAATCATCGACACGATACGCAACGTGATGAACACCTTTACCTTTTTGTTTAATAAAACGGGCAATTGGAGATGTCGTATTATTCGTCGGTGCAAGTAATTCAATTCTATCTCCAGCCACTTCAAGAATGGCTACTTCACTTTCCACACCAGGAGCTTCACTTACGTAACGATCTATTAATTCTCCTGATAGAACCTGTTCATAAAAACGTATCGTACTATCTATATCACGAACTGCGATTCCGATATGATCAATTGTTTTTTTCATTTTATTTCCCCTACTACTTTATTTTTTCTCATTATTAATAGTAACAAAAAAAGCTATAGAAACAAGTTCTATAACTTTTTTTATTTAACCTATTTTTTTATCCGCTCTAGTTGCTGGTTGAACTTGGTTTTTCACTTTTAAAATACTAAGTCCATATCCGATAAATCCACCGATAATCGCTGGGAAGATCCAGCCTAATCCTACCTCCTGCATCGGAAGGAATTTAGTGAACACTTGGCTTACTACTTCAATGTTAACTCCAGCTGCACTTAATCCATCGAATAAGCTGATGATAAATGTTACGATTAAGCTCACTTGATAAACTTCAGCTCTTCCTTTGAATAATGAATGGAAGAATGTTAAGAAAATCAATACGATTGCTAGTGGATAAATTGCTGTTAATACTGGAACAGAAACTGCGATTAACTGTGTTAATCCTACATTTGCAACAATTGCACTAAATACACATAGCGTGATTGCAATTGCTTTGTAAGGAACATTTGGGAATAACTTATGGAAGAATGAAGAACATGCTGATACAAGTCCCACACTAGTTGTTAAACAAGCTACTGTAATCATTAATCCTAATAATACTCCGCCATATGATCCGAAATAGTAGTTAGAAACTTTCGCTAATACTTCTCCGCCGTTCTCTAAATGTCCAAGCTTTGCAACACTTGAAGCACCCATATAAGAAAGTGCTGTATAGATAATTGCTAAAATAGATGCTGCAATAATTGTCGCTTTTGCACAAACGACCATAATTTGTGTTTTCGTTTTCGCACCTTTTTCTTTAATAGCATTGATGATGATAATCCCGAATACGAATGATGCGAGCGTATCCATCGTTAAGTATCCTTCTTGGAATCCTTTAAAGAATGCATGTGATGTATAAGCTTCCACTGGTGCTTGCATATCTCCAATCGGATGTATAAAAGCAACGATTACTAAAATACCGATGAAAGTCAACTTAATTGGCGTTAAAATTTTTCCAACAATATCGACAATTTTCGCGGGATTTAGCGAAAAAAAACAAGTGATGCTAAAGAATATAATTGTGAAAAGAATTAAAGGTGTAGAACCTACTCCCTCTGGCATAAACGGCTTAAGACCAATTTCATAAGAAACATTTCCTGTTCTCGGTATTGCAAATAACGGACCAATCGCTAAGTATAAAACTGTTGTAAACACAATCCCAAACACTGGGTGAGCACGACTAGCTAACGACTGCAAATCATCTTTACCTGAAAAACCAAATGCTAGCACACCTAGTAATGGTAATCCAACACCAGTTACTAAAAATCCAGCGTTAGCAATCCATACATTCTCTCCTGCTGATTGACCAAGCATCGCTGGGAAAATTAAATTTCCCGCTCCAAAAAATAGTGCAAATAACATTAATCCAATAACTACTATGAACGAAATCGGTACTTTATTCGCCATAATATAACCCCCATTCAAGTTTCCTTATCTCATTTTCCAATTTTAACTAATTGAATTTTCTGAATATTTAATTTAATCATCAACTATTCTTGAACTCATTATAGTTTGCTATATAATATTTTGCAATACTATTTTCGAACTTTTCTTTTATTTTATAAATATACATTTTTTAACATGAAAAATAGACTAAAAAACCAACATGGTCATCCATGTTGGTTTTTCCATTTACTATCATGAATTAAAATTTTGCTGCTACTTTTTTAACGTTTTCTAGACCTTCTTCAACAATTTGTTGTGAACGATCTGGATATTGATTGTGTCCTTCAATTACAACTGTCTCTGGATTTGTAATTCCCCAGAATCCAAGTACCGTTGTTACGTAATTAACTGCCATTTCCATAGGAGCCATTTGCTCTGAAGAGTAATCTGAACCACGAGCACCTAACACAACTACTTTTTTACCACCAACTAAACCTTCTGGGCCATTTGCTGTATATTTAAACGTTTTTCCAGCTTGAGATAAGTATGAAATATATGTGATTAATGGCGCTGGTACTGTAAAGTTCCATAATGGGAATGCAAATACAACCTTATCAGCTTCTAAAAACTGATTTAAATATTGATCTACTGTAGCAACTGCCTTCTCTTCTTCAGCAGTTAACTCCATGCCTTGGCTACGTTTATATCCACCTGAAATCGCGATATTTCCGTAATAAGGAAGATCTAATGCAAATAAATCTAATTCCGTAATTTCTGTATTTGGATTTGCTTCTTTATAAGTACTTACAAATGTTTCATACATTTTTGAACTAACTGCTTGCTCCGCTGGACGATCGTTTGCTTTTACAAATAATACTTTTGACATTTTTTTATTCCCCTCTACATTCGTATTTTCTTCTTTTTTACCAAATAATGAGCTAAATAGTCCCATTTTCTTCACCTAATCTTTCTTTTCATATTCATTATTCATCATCATAAAAATTCTTATTCTAAGAAAAAGTTCCAATAGATACCTTAAGTTACGCTATCACAACTTTTTGTTATTTAATTACCTTATGTAAGTGATTGTAATATAGTCACTTACTTTAGTCAAGTAACTTTTAATAAAAAATAAAATCTCAAATAAAAAATATTAACTAAAATACAATTGAACACCAAATACATCTTTATTACTTGTATAATAAACTTTGAGAGGAAAATTCATATATAGAAAGGATTTATTCATGAGCACTATAGAAAAGCTTCAAACTTTTATTATTCTTTTTGCTGTTACATGCGGCATCGTACTCGGACAATTTAATATGATACATACGTATTCAGACAAATTTATTGTCCCCTTCTTATTTTTCATGCTATATGGATTATTCCTCAGCATTCCATTAAAAGAAATAAAAAACGGATTTCGCAATTTAAAATTTGCTGGAACAAGTCTTACTATTAACTTCTTATGGACACCTTTACTCGCTTGGGGGTTAGGAGCACTATTTCTTTCCGATCATCCAGCACTTTGGGTTGGATTTATA
This sequence comes from Bacillus sp. TE8-1, assembly GCF_008368855.1. NCBI lineage: Bacteria > Bacillati > Bacillota > Bacilli > Caryophanales > Bacillaceae > Bacillus > Bacillus sp. TE8-1. The sequence goes on from NZ_QPET01000025.1 coordinate 71,402, forward strand.
ATGTTAATGGTTACTCCATGTACAGATTGGTACTTAATCTTTACTGAAATAGCGAAAGGTAATGTAGCACTTTCTACTGCAATTTTACCTGTAAATTTAATTTTGCAAGTACTGCTCCTTCCCATTTATTTATTTTTATTTGCTGGTGTCATGAAAACTGTAGCGATTTCTGTTTTAGTAGAAAGTATTGTTATCGTAATCGTCTTACCATTTATACTTGCACACGCTACAAAGTTCATTATGAATAAAATGAAAAAAGCTGAAACTCTCGAGAATAAACTCATTCCGTTTTTCAGCTCTGCTCAAATTATATTTTTAAGTTTAGCAATAGTAGCGATGTTTGCATCACAAGGTAAATATTTACTGCAAAATATGAATGTCGTTTTATTATTACTCGTTCCTGTTCTATTGTTCTTCATCATTAATTTTTTACTAGGACAATTTATCGGGCGCATGATGCATTTATCTTACAAAGATACAGTAAGTCTAAGCTTAACAACGTTAGCAAGAAACTCACCTGTTGCACTCGCTATCGCTGTGACCGCTTTTCCAGACGAACCTCTTATCGCACTTGCACTCGTTATTGGACCATTGATTGAGTTACCGGTACTAGCTTGTGTGTCACAAGTTTTGTTGCTTATTAAGAAAAAACGGCAATATGCATAATAAAAAACGTCCCATTTTGGGACGTTTTTTATTATGGAAAGACTACATACAACACTTACTTCTTATTTATCAATACAAATGAAATTACCGAAACTACAAACGTAATAATACCAATTATAAATTGATCGGCTCTAAAAATTTTATATGTTATAGAGAATTAACTTTTCGTTACATTAACAGATCCTTTCTAATTAAAAATGATAGGAAACGTAAATATAACGAAAGCTGCCCAAAGTCCGTATATTGGCAAATACTTCGTAACGGCATCTTGGATAGCTTTTGGTCCTGATTTATTTTGCAAGAAACGCATATAGGAAAACATAATCCAAATTAAATTTGCCCAGACCAGTATGTTTACACCTAAAACAGCAAGTCTATTAGGTGTAATCCCGTAAGAAGAAAGTCTGAATACTATGGCTGACAATGCGACAGTGTCAATAATAAGCGCCAGAACAATTAAGGAAAAATTTATATAATCTGAAATGTTCTTTTTCTCGTCCGAGTCACTCTCAACGATAGAAAATATAGTAACAGCCAATACGCCAAGCAGTATTCCGTTGAAGGCCATTAGGAAATTGCGATCCAAGAATGGATTTTTCCCGACCCAAATTACCGTTATAAGATAGATAAGCAAGGTAATCAGGACGAGAGGACTAAAAATTTTAGATATGTATGGTGTAATATTTTTAGCAAGCTTAAGATTCATTGATACTAAGTATGCAGTCACAATAGCGAGAGCCGCTGCTCCAAATAAAACAACATTACTAAAATAGAATTCTCCTATATCTAAGTCAACAAAGCTAAATAAACGCATGGTGAATACCGCAAGTATCATTCCGCTCACTGCCATGCTCCCGTAGAGAAGACAATATTCTAAATTAAATTTAATATAGGCTAATCTTGTACTGCCTTTTGAATATTCATTTCCTGTAAATGCAAGCCCTACTAAGACCCATAAAAATATAGGAAGATGTAAATAAGCAAGTATGGTACTGTCTTTATAATTTACTGGCAGCGTATTAAGATAATACCCGGAAATTAGGAACAACGCTGCAAGGGAATAAATAATACTTTTTTTCGGAGTATTATTGTAAACAAAATAAGCAGCAATAAAGGGAATTACACCAAAAGCCAAATTAATTGGAGCAATTGCTTCCTGCTCAACAAAGTGGAAAATGATTCTAGTGCTTATGCCGGCCAAAATAGCTAAAAGGCCCATGAATAAGAAACCATTTTGAAACAAAGATGTTTTTTCTTTATTTACCTTCTCCTTGAAATGCAACCTTTCATACCAAGCAGCTAGAACCTGAGAATCAGGTTTTTGGTCCCATGCTTGTGAGAATGATTTTTTAAAAGCTTTCGGATCTTTTCTATACATCTTCTCCAACTCATGAGGGTTATCCATATTTTCGATAATCAAATTTTGATTGTTCATAATTTTACCTCCTCTAATAAAAAACAGCTTTGTTACCTTTCTATAAAAAGCATCTCACTGATTTATTATGATAATGATTTTAATACACAATTTATTGTTTTACAATAAATAATTATCAATTATAAAGATTTTTTTATTGTATATTTCATTTCAAACAAAAATATATAGTACTACTT
>NZ_QPET01000026.1:0-48205 GCF_008368855.1 Bacillus sp. TE8-1
TCATTTGACTTGTGTTTTTTTGTATTGTTAAAAAGAATGGGAAAGAAGTAATGGAAATACAAACACGTTGCCCAAGAGTTAATCATATTATATAAAAGATGGGTGTATATTTTTCTGTAAATTGTTAAGGATTAGAAGTATAAAATAGGTTCACTTAAATAGGGAGGGAAGATTATGACATTACAAAGTGAAGTTTGTATTGTTTGTGAGACAAAAAGAAAAGAAGGTATATATGTTTATAATAATTTAATATGCCATGAATGTGAAAAGGATATGGTGAATACAGAGACAGATGATCCGAAATATATATATTATTTAAAGCAGCTTCGAAAATTAGAAGTATCATATTTTTAAATAGGCATATGCCTATTATTTTTTTTGTTCTGTATAATAGATAGAGAATGAATAATAAGGAAGAGATGTAGATGAATCAAAATCGTATGCCTTTATATGAGGCGTTAATAGAGTTTAAAGAAAGAGGGCCGTTATCCTTTCATGTTCCTGGTCATAAGAATGGTTTAAACTTCCCTCAGGAGGCAATAAGAGAGTTTAAAGGTATTCTATCTATTGATGTAACTGAATTAGCAGGACTAGATGATTTGCATAGTCCGTTTGAATGTATAGATGAGGCACAACAATTATTGGCTGAAGTTTATAATACAAAGAGAAGTTATTTTTTAATTAATGGTTCAACAGTCGGGAACTTAGCAATGATTTTGTCTTGTTGCGGGGAACATGATATTGTTCTTGTACAAAGAAATTGTCATAAATCAATTATTAATGGTTTAAAACTTGCGGGAGCAAATCCCATTTTTTTAGATCCATGGATTGATGAAGCTTACAACGTACCAGTGGGAGTTCGTAATGAAATTATTAAGAACGCAATTAGAAAGTATCCAAATGCGAAAGCACTTATTTTAACGCATCCTAATTATTATGGTATGGGGATGGATTTAGAGGCAAGCATCGCTTTTGCACATGCACATAAAATCCCTGTTTTGGTAGATGAGGCACATGGGGCACATCTATGTTTGGGAGAACCATTTCCGAAGTCAGCATTAACATATGGTGCAGATATTGTAGTTCATTCTGCACATAAAACATTACCCGCAATGACAATGGGTTCCTATTTACATATAAATAGTCATTTAGTAGACGAAGATAAGGTTACTACTTATTTAAGTATGCTACAATCTAGTAGTCCATCGTATCCAATTATGGCTTCCTTGGATATAGCACGCTTTACAATGGCGCGTATAAAAGAAGAAGGTCACAGTGAAATTGTTGAGTTTTTACGAAGATTTAAGGAACAATTACGTTCTATTCCCCAAATCGCCATTTTAGAATATCCGTTGCAAGATGAGTTAAAGGTCACCGTACAAACTCGTTGTCAGTTATCAGGGTACGAATTACAGTCTGTATTTGAAAAGGTCGGTATATATACAGAGATGGCTGATCCGTACAATGTCCTATTTATTTTACCCTTACAAGTAAATGAGGGATATATGAAGGTTATAGAGATGATCCGAGTAGCATTGCAACATTATGAGGTGAAAGACAAGAGGGAATCTATTCGTTATACTTATAATGGTGAATTCTCTCTTTTACCGTATACGTATAAACAACTAGACGGATATGAAACAAAGATAGTATCTATAGAAGATGCTGTTGGAATGATAGCGGCGGAAATGGTGATTCCGTATCCACCTGGAATTCCATTAATTATGTATGGAGAGAGAATTACTTCAGAGCATAAAGAGCAAATTATGTATTTAGAAAGAGCAGGAGCTCGTTTTCAAGGTAATACGAAATATATGAAAGTGTATGATATAGAAAGTAGGTTTTAGGATGAAGGGATTATTTGTAACAATTGAGGGCCCAGAAGGTTCAGGTAAAACAACGTTAATTAAAAGCTTATTGCCATATTTTGAACAAAAAGCACAAAAGGTAATGGCGACAAGGGAACCAGGCGGTATTGCAATTTCTGAGGACATTAGGACGATTTTACATAAACAAGAATATACGATGATGGAAGCACGTACAGAAGCGCTTCTTTATGCTGCTGCGCGCAGACAACATTTAGTAGAAAAAGTTATGCCAGCACTTAATGAGAACTACCTCGTGTTATGTGATCGTTTTATAGATAGCTCTTTAGCATACCAAGGCTATGCAAGAGGATTGGGTATGGATAAGGTATTTGAAATAAATCGTTTCGCAACAGAGGACTGTATGCCTAGTTTAACAATTTATCTAGACATTGAGCCTGAGGTTGGTTTGGCTCGGATTGAAAAAGATGCAGGACGTGAAGTAAATCGACTAGATATGGAAGATATCTCTTTCCATAAACGTGTGCGCGAAGGGTATTTACAAGTTGTAGAACGTTTCTCGGATCGTATTGTATTGGTAAATGCTGATCAACCGATGGAAAAACTTATAGAAGAAGTTGTTCAGATTATAGAAGATAAATTGTTATAATAGAAGGAAAGAATGAAATAAGTGAGGTATGCATTATGACGAAGACGTGGGAGCAGCTTTCTGCTATACAACCCATCGGTGTAAAAATGTTGATGAATAGCATTGCAAAAGAGCGTATATCCCACGCTTACTTGTTAGAGGGAGGGAAAGGGACAGGAAAGTTTGCGACAGCAATTCAAATGGCAAAGAGTTTCCTCTGTTCTGAGCGGAATGGAGTAGAGCCCTGCCATGTATGTACAAACTGTAAGCGAATTGATTCAGGTAACCACCCTAACTTACATATTGTAAAACCAGACGGATTATCTATTAAGAAGCAGCAAATTCATGATTTACAAGAAGAGTTTTCCAAAACAGGATTAGAGGCAAATAAAAAAATATATATTATTGAGCACGCAGATCGTATGACAGCAAATGCGGCAAATACACTTTTGAAATTTTTAGAAGAACCAAGTAGTGATACAACTGCTATTTTACTTACTGAACAAAGTCATCAAATTTTAAATACGATTTTATCTCGCTGCCAAGTTGTTACGTTTAGACCGTTACCTACGGAATCTTTAATTAGAAGATTACAGGATGAAGGGATTACAGCATCTTTATCGACACTTGCTGCTCAACTTACAAATAGTTTTGATGAAGCTTTAGCTTTATGTAGTGATGAATGGTTTGCACAAGCACGAGCTTTAGTGATAAAATTATGTGAAGCGCTCGAAAAAGATAAAACCTCTATTTTTTTTGTACAAGAAAAATGGGGAAAACACTTTGGAGAGAAAGAACAATTACAGCAAGGTTTAGATATGTTACTCCTTATTTATAAGGATTTATTATATGTTCAACTTGGAGAAGAAGATCGTCTTGTTTTTCATGAGCAGAAAGAGATGTTTGAATCGTTTTCCTATGCTCAGAAGCGCATTGTATCAGCTCTCTTTAATATATTAGAGGCAAAAAATAGAATCAACGCTAATGTAAATGCGCAGCTTGTGTTCGAACAGTTAGTGTTGCGGTTGCAGGAGGGATGACCGTTTTGTATGATGTAGTAGGTGTTCGCTTTAAGAAGGCCGGAAAGGTATATTACTTTGATCCAAACCAGTTCGATATCTCTGAAAATGAGTTTGTCATTGTAGAAACGGTAAGAGGTATTGAATACGGAAAAGTAGTTATTACCAAAAAACAAGTTGATGAAAACGACGTTGTATTACCGCTAAAAAAGGTTATTCGTATTGCAAATGAAAATGATCGTACCATTGTTGAAGAGAACAAACATGCTGCCAAAGAAGCATATCAAGTTTGTCAACAAAAGGTAGTAGAGCATAATCTTGATATGAAACTTGTAGATGTAGAGTATACATTCGATCGTAATAAGATTATTTTCTATTTTACTGCGGATGGTCGGATCGATTTCCGCGAACTAGTGAAGGACTTAGCCGCAATTTTTAGAACAAGAATTGAACTAAGACAAATTGGTGTTCGTGATGAAGCGAAGATGCTAGGTGGTATTGGTCCATGTGGTCGTATGCTTTGTTGTTCTACTTTTTTAGGGGATTTTGAACCTGTATCCATTAAAATGGCAAAGGATCAAAATTTATCATTAAATCCTGCAAAAATCTCTGGTTTATGTGGTCGCTTAATGTGTTGCTTAAAATATGAGAATGATGAATATGAGGCAGCAAAGGAACAACTTCCTGATTTAGATCAACGTATACAAACCCCGCATGGTACTGGCCGTGTTATCGGATTAAATATTTTAGAAAGATTAATTCAAGTGGAACTAGTAGACAAGGAACGGATAGTAGAATATACGTTAGATGAGTTAGTGAATAAAGGGGTCGTTTCGAGTCAAACCACAGATTAATGAGGTGGGTGCTTGTGGAGAAAAAAGATATTTTTGAATCGGTTTCTAGTATGGAAGAGCAAATTGGACATTTATATAAACAGTTGGGAGAGTTAAAACAGCATCTTGCAGAGTTGTTGGAAGAAAACCAACATATAAAAATGGAAAATAACAATTTGCGACACCGTTTTGAAGAAGTGCAGAATAAAGAAAAACAAAAAACTCAAAAACGTAAAGAAGTGAAGCCGAAAACAGATATTGGTGAAGGCTATGACAATTTAGCGAGACTATATCAAGAAGGTTTTCATATTTGCAATCTACATTATGGAAGTGTACGTAAAGAGGGAGATTGTTTGTTCTGTCTTTCATTCTTAAATAAAAAGTGAAATTACCTTTCCAATTATAATTGGAAAGGTAATTTTTTATACATGAAATAGGGTAGGTTAAGGGTAAGAAAAGGAGCAGTATATGAATTTATATGAAGATGAACGTTTAGATTACTTATTAGCACAAGACATGAAGATTATACAAAGCCCATCAGTATTTAATTTTTCTTTAGATGCCGTTTTACTTGCAGATTTTGCATGGGTACCAATTCAAAAGGGGAATTTACTTGATTTGTGTACAGGTAACGCAGTTGTTCCCCTTCTATTAAGTACAAGAACAAAAGGAAATATTACTGGTGTGGAAATTCAAGAACGCTTATATGATATGGGAGTAAGAAGTGTTCAATACAATGGGTTGGAAGAAAGAATTCACCTCATACATGGAGATTTGAAAGATATGCCAGAGAAACTTGGGCGTCATCAATATGATGTTGTTACATGTAATCCACCATATTTTCAAACACCTCAAACTTCAGAGAAAAATATGAATGAACATTTAGCGATAGCTCGTCATGAAATTATGTGTACATTAGAAGATGTTGTATCTGCAAGTAGTCAGTTAGTAAAACAAGGTGGGAAAGTAGCGTTTGTACATCGTCCAGGGCGATTACTAGACATTGTCACATTAATGCGTAAATATAAAATTGAACCAAAGCGTGTGCAATTTGTTTATCCTAAGGTTGGAAAAGAAGCAAATACATTGTTAATTGAAGGAATTAAGGATGGAAATGCAGATTTGAAAATTTTACCGCCTCTCGTTGTATATGAGAACAATAACGAATATACAAAGGAGCTACGTTCAATTTTATATGGAGAAGAATAAGCACTTTTTTTATGTGGTAGAGTGCTCTGATGGAAGTTATTATGCTGGATATACAAACCATATAGAAAAGAGAATTCAGACTCATAATAGCGGCAAAGGGGCTAAGTATACACGCGTCAGGCTTCCTGTCGTTTTAAAATATGTAGAGACCCACGATGATAAGCGTACAGCTATGCAAGCGGAGTATTACTTTAAGCAATTAACGAGAAAACAAAAAGAGGCATATATGCAAAAAGGAGAACGCTATGTGGCAACAAAAAAGCTTTCAACAAAATGAAAAGGGAGTTTTATATTTAGTACCAACTCCTATTGGAAATCTAGAAGATATGACATTTCGTGCAATCCGAATTTTAAAAGAAGTTGATTTAATTGCTGCTGAAGATACGAGACAAACGAAAAAACTTTGTAATTATTTTGAAATTGAAACACCTGTCACGAGTTATCATGAGCACAATAAAGAAGTAAGTGGGAAGAAACTATTAGAGAAATTAGAGGATGGAAAGAATGTAGCACTTGTTAGTGACGCTGGTATGCCGTGTATTTCTGATCCAGGTTACGATATTGTCGTTGAGGCAGTAGCTGAGCAATATCATGTAATTCCGCTTCCTGGAGCAAATGCAGCCCTTACAGCATTAATTGCATCCGGTCTTGAAACAAAGCAGTTTTATTTCTATGGTTTCTTGCAGAGAAACAAAAAGGAACGGAAGATGGAGTTAGAAAAGCTTCGTTATGTACAAACTACAATGATGTTTTATGAAGCACCTCATCGTTTAGATGATACTTTAATTTCGATGCAGGAAGTGTTGGGAAATAGAGAGATTGTATTATGTCGAGAGTTAACGAAAAAATTTGAGGAATTTATTCGAGGAACAATCGAAGAAGCAATTGAGTGGACGAAGCAAAATGAAGTACGTGGTGAATTTTGTATTTTAGTAGCTGGTTCAACAGAAGAACCTGCTCCAGAAGAACAATGGTGGGAATCTCTTTCGGTATATGATCATATTGAATATTATATAAATGAAAAAAGTATGAATTCAAAAGAAGCGATTAAAACAGTCGCTAAAGATCGAGATTTGTCGAAAAGAGATGTATATCAAATCTATCATGTCGATAAAAAATAAGCTTCTCATAATTGAGAAGCTTATTTTGCTGTTTCGATATAATCTTGAAGTTCGTTTAAGATTTGCTCAGCGCCTTCTTTGCTTAAGATGATTTTACCTTCAGCTAAAGAAAGGTTACCGTCAGATACTTCACCAGTTACTTGGCAAGTCATGTTTGGTTTATATTTCTTTAAGATGATTTTTTCGTCATCAACATAGATTTCAAGAGCGTCCTTTTCTGCAATACCTAAAGTACGACGTAATTCGATTGGAATTACTACACGACCTAATTCATCAACTTTACGAACAATACCAGTAGATTTCATAATTTTTTTCCTCCTAAATAAATAGTTTATAAGTTTCGAGTCTATTTTTAGATTCGTCATTTTTCGACAAAATACCCTATGGACATATGATACCAATCATTTACATTTCCGTCAATTCTTAAATTCTATATTTTTTAAAAAGATTTATAGATTTCTTATTTCTTATATATAATAGATTGAGAGGAAATTCCACAATTATTTACATTATTTTCTGAAAAAATAATAAATTCAAAGTGGATATTGTATATTTTTTTGAAATATGAGCAATAGATGATAAAGATATCGAGCATTAAGACCTAAATTGAAAATTAGGTTGGCGTAAAGAAGATAAGTTAGATTTGGGCTGCTCGTAAAAGCCCAATTAACGTGGGCTAATAATTAGTGGGGAGGAACAAAAACCCTACTGATTAAAGTTTCACTTTATATATGAGTTTTTGATATACTGTTTATAAATACATATGAGGTTATTCGGGAGGTCCAAAACAATGACAGAGGAAAATAAGTCCTTTTATATTACTACCCCAATTTATTATCCAAGTGGAAAATTACACATTGGACATGCTTATACGACAGTAGCAGGAGATGCGATGGCACGATATAAGCGTATGCAAGGTTATAATGTGCATTATTTAACAGGAACTGATGAGCATGGACAGAAGATCCAAAAGAAAGCAGAAGAGTTAAATATTACGCCACAGGCATATGTTGATAACATTGTTGCAGGAATTAAAGAGCTTTGGGAGAAGATGGATATTTCTTATGATGATTTTATTCGTACAACTGAAGATCGTCATAAAGATGTTGTCGAAAAAATCTTTAAACAATTAGTAGATCAAGGTGACATTTATCTTGATGAATATGAAGGTTGGTATTCTGTACAAGATGAGACGTTCTATACAGAGCATCAATTAGTAGATCCAATTATGGAAGGCGACAAAGTAGTTGGAGGAAAAAGCCCAGATAGTGGTCATGATGTAGAACTTGTTCGTGAAGAATCTTATTTCTTTAGAATGGGTAAATATGTCGACAGACTATTAAAGTTCTATGAAGATAATCCACATTTCATTCAGCCGGAGTCTCGTAAAAATGAAATGATTAATAATTTTATTAAACCAGGATTAGAAGATTTAGCAGTTTCTCGTACTTCATTTGACTGGGGAGTTCGTGTTCCTGGTAACCCAAAACACGTTATTTATGTATGGGTTGACGCATTATCTAACTATATTACGGCGTTAGGTTATGGAACAGCAAATGAAGAGAAATATAAAAAATTCTGGCCTGCAGATGTGCATTTAGTTGGGAAAGAAATTGTTCGTTTCCATACAATTTATTGGCCGATAATTTTAATGGCATTAGATTTACCTCTTCCGAAGAAAGTCTTTGCTCATGGCTGGATTTTAATGAAGGATGGAAAGATGAGTAAGTCAAAAGGAAACGTAGTAGATCCAGTTACATTAATCGATCGTTACGGATTAGATGCATTACGTTATTACCTACTTCGTGAAGTTCCATTTGGATCTGATGGCGTATTTACACCAGAAGGATTTGTGGAGCGTATTAATTTCGACTTAGCAAATGACTTAGGTAATTTATTAAATCGTACAGTAGCTATGATTGATAAGTACTTTAACGGAGAAATCCCTGCATTTAAAGCAAATGTGACGGAATTTGATGAAACGTTAGTAGCGTTTGCACAAGATACTTTGAAAAAAGTAGAAGAAGCAATGGAGAATATGGAGTTCTCTGTAGCGTTAGGATCTATTTGGCAACTAGTTAGTCGTACGAATAAATATATTGATGAAACACAACCATGGGTATTAGCAAAAGATGAGAATGATCGTGAAAAGTTAGCCTCTGTAATGGCTCATTTAGCAGAAGTACTTCGTCAAACAGGTATTATGCTTATGCCATTCTTAACAGTAGCACCAAGCAAGATGTTTGCTCAGCTTGGCCTTACTGATGAAGCTCATAAATCTTGGGAAAGTCTCTCTACAATTGGCTGCATTCCAGCTGGAACAAAAGTAGAAAAAGGAAACCCAATTTTCCCTCGTTTAGAAATGGAAGTGGAAGTAGAGTACATTAAAGAACAAATGAAAAGCTCTGCTCCTAAAGTAGAAGAGAAAAAAGAAGAAGAACCGAAGGCAGAAGAAATTACAATTGATGATTTCTTTAAAGTAGAATTACGCGTAGCTGAAGTACTATCTGCTGAACCTGTGAAAAAAGCAGACAAGCTGTTAAAAATTCAACTAGACTTAGGTACAGAAAAGCGTCAAGTTGTTTCTGGAATTGCAAAATTCTATTCGCCGGAAGACTTAAAAGGTAAAAAGGTTATTTGTGTAACAAACTTAAAACCTGTAAAATTACGCGGTGAATTATCGCAAGGTATGATTTTAGCGGGTGAAGAGAATGGCGTATTGTCATTAGCATCAATTGACCAAAATCTACCAAATGGTACAAAAATCAAGTAATTAAGACAAGAAATGAGATGTTTCACGTGTAACATGTGTGAAGCGTCTTTTTTCTTTTTACACTCTCTATTTTTGCATTAAGATTGTAGTATTGTTATCGTTAAGTCATTAAAGAACTTATTTTTGTAGAATAAACTTGATTTCAATATAAAAGGAGTTATGTATTATGTTGTTTGATACACATTCACATTTGAATGCAGAGCAATTCGAAGGAGATTTGCAAGAGGTTATTGCCCGAATGAAAGAAGCGGGAGTTACTTATACAGTTGTTGTTGGTTTTGATGAAGTAACGATAAAAAAGGCGATGGAATTAGCTGAAGCCTATGATTTTATTTACGCTGCGGTTGGGTGGCACCCAGTTGATGCAATCGACATGACAGAAGAACATTTAGCTTGGTTAGAAGAACTTGCTTCTCATCCTAAAGTCGTTGCACTTGGAGAAATGGGCTTAGATTATCACTGGGATAAGTCTCCAAAAGAAATACAGAAAGAAGTATTCCGTAAACAAATTGCATTAGCGAAAAAAGTAAAATTGCCGATTATTATACATAACCGCGATGCAACTCAAGATATTGTTGATATTCTAGAAGAAGAGAATGCAGCTGAAGTAGGAGGCATTATGCATTGCTTTAGCGGCAGCGTAGAGGTAGCAGAGCGATGTGTTGATATGAACTTTTTAATTTCGTTAGGTGGACCAGTTACATTTAAAAACGCTAAGAAGCCGAAAGAGGTTGCTACGGAGATTCCATTAGAGAAATTGTTAATAGAGACGGATTGTCCGTATTTAACACCGCACCCATTTCGAGGGAAACGAAATGAACCGAGTTATGTAAAACTCGTAGCAGAAGAAATTGCGAATTTAAAAGGAATTTCTTATGAGGAAGTAGCAGAAATGACAACTAAAAATGCAAAAGTTTTATTTGGTGTTGAATAAAAAAGAATGGGGAAACCTGTTCTTTTTTATTTTGAGAAAAACTAGTAGAAGTGATGAAGAAAATAAATGTGAATGATGAAGTGTTACAATAAGGACAGAGAACAAAGATTTTTCTATTCTATTTTTTAAAATATAAGAATGGGGAAAATAATAATGGAAAAGTCGTCATTTTTTTGTTTTACTAAGTAGAGACGAAATGAGTGTGGAGGCAAGCATGAAAATAAAAGAGATTATCGTTGTAGAAGGTAAAGATGATACAGTTGCGATTAAGCGTGCTGTTGATGCGGATACAATTGAAACGAACGGTTCAGCAATCGGTGATCATGTTATTGAGCAAGTTAAATTAGCGCAGCAAAAAAGGGGAGTTATTATTTTCACAGATCCGGATTATCCTGGAGAGCGTATTCGAAAAATTATTTCTGACAAGGTTCCTGGCTGTAAGCATGCCTTTTTACCGAAGGAAGAAGCGCTTGCTAAAAGGAAAAAGGGTGTTGGAATCGAACACGCTTCTAATGAGTCGATTCGCCGCGCTCTAGAGAATATACATGAAGAAATGGAAGCTTACACAAGTGAAATTAGTTGGAGTGATTTAGTCGATGCAGGCTTAGTGGGCGGAGAAATGGCAAAGAGCCGCAGAGAAAGAATGGGTAAGCTATTAAAGATTGGTTATACAAATGCAAAACAGTTACATAAACGATTACAGATGTTTCAAGTTTCAAAGGAATCATTTGCAGAAGCTTATAAGCAAGTAATACAGGAGGAAAAAAGATGAAGGATATCGCAACGCCAAATCGTACAAAAGACATTGTTGAAAAGTATGGATTTTCATTCAAAAAAAGTTTAGGACAAAACTTTTTAATTGATACAAATGTATTAAATCGTATTGTCGATCATGCAGAAATTGGTTCAGAAAGTGGTGCAATTGAAATTGGACCAGGTATTGGTGCATTAACAGAGCAATTAGCAAAGCGTGCTAAAAAAGTAGTGGCTTTTGAAATTGATCAAAGACTATTACCAATTTTAGATGAGACGTTAGCGCCATATGGTAACGTTACAGTTATTAATAAAGACGTACTAAAAGCAGATGTACATGAAGTATTTAATGAGCAATTTGAAGAAGGGCAAGATGTAATGGTAGTAGCTAACTTACCATACTATATTACAACGCCAATTTTATTTAAATTGCTTGAAGAAAAGTTACCAGTTCGTGGATTTGTTGTTATGATGCAAAAAGAAGTTGGAGATCGTTTAGCTGCTAAACCTGGAACGAAAGAGTATGGTTCTTTATCGATTGCCATTCAGTATTATACAGAGGTTGAAACAGTTATGACTGTACCGCGCACAGTGTTTGTACCACAGCCAAACGTTGATTCTGCAATTATCCGCCTTCTAAAGCGTCCTAAACCGGTTGTAGAGGTGACAGATGAAACGTTCTTCTTTGAAGTAGTACGAGCAAGTTTCGCACAGCGCCGTAAAACTTTAATGAATAATTTATCAAATAATTTAAATGGTTTCCCGAAAGATAAGGAGTTATTGGATCGAATTTTAACAGAAGTAGGAATTGATCCAAAGCGAAGAGGCGAAACGCTATCTATTGAAGAGTTTGCAACATTAAGTAATGCATTAGTTCTTCATAAATTATCATAAGAATATGAAAGGGACAGTTCAACTTGAACTGTCCCTTTTGTCACCTTTCTCTCTCTAAATTCATACTTTAAAAACAGGTAAGATGGCCTAATGAGTTTGGAGGTAGGAGAATGGTTTTACATGTTGGAGAATTAGTGGAACGATATTCTCATAAGAGGGATATTCTTTTTCGTATTATAGAAATAAAAGGTGAGATAGCTATATTGTTTGGAGAGGAAATTAGACTGGTGGCGGATGCGCCACTTGAAGATTTAATTAGTATAGATCAAAGAGAACATAAAAAAAGGGTGAAGCGTGAGAAAGAAACAATGGAGCGCACGTATCGTTTGTTTCAACAAGATTATGTACTGATGAAACAAAGGCATGAACATACTTCAACTGGTGGATACACAAGTGAGGTGAATTATTTTCAAATGCCGGGACGTGTATTGCATATAGATGGAGACCCTTTATATTTGCGCAAGTGCTTAGACTTATATAACAAAATTGGCGTTCCTGTTCAAGGTATTCATTGTAAAGAAACGGAGATGCATGAAAAAGTAGTAGACTTAATAGATCACTTTCGCCCAGACATTCTCGTTATTACAGGGCATGATGCATATACAAAATCAAAAGGAGTGAAGGGAGATTTAGCGGCATATAGGCATTCAAGGCATTTTGTACAGGCTGTTCGTGAAGTGCGAAAAAAATATCCATCACTGGATCAACTTGTTATTTTTGCTGGGGCATGTCAATCACATTTTGAGGCACTAATTCGTGCAGGGGCCAATTTCGCTAGTTCACCATCTAGAATTAATATTCATGCACTAGATCCTGTATATGTAGTTGGTAAAATTAGTTTTACTTCATTTATGGAGAGAGTCAATGTATGGGATGTCGTACGTAATACAATTACTGGTGAAAAGGGACTAGGTGGAATTGAAACGAGAGGGATTTTACGAACGGGATTACCTTTTCAACATTACGAAGAGTAAGCAGGATACATATGTATCTTGCTTTTTTGTATGGAAGGATTTAAATGAATTTGGATAAAAAGAGGTAAGAACGTACAGACTACGTAATGAGACTTTTACAATATAGTATTTCTTCTATCTATTCAAACGCAGGATGATATTAGCTGTGAATCGCGGTTAATAATTAGGATAGATATATCGTGCTTTAAGTGTTCAATCTAAATTACAGCGAGGTGTAGCGAAGTATATGTCAAAACGTTTAGATGAAATTAAAAGCGAATTAGATCACCATCTTGGACAACGACTTATGTTAAAAGCAAATAGTGGAAGAAGAAAAACTGTGGAGCAATCAGGTGTACTAGCAGAAACATACCGTTCCGTTTTTGTTGTACAATTGGATCAACAAGAAGATGCGTTGCAACGTGTATCTTATAGTTATGCAGATGTTTTAACAGAGACAGTAGAGTTAACATTTTATGGAGACCCTCATAATGAGGTCATTTTATAATCTGTATATCATTACATATATTCCCATAAATGAAAAGCTATATTATTTTGCATACTAACTATACCGTAGCAAAATAAGGAGGGACTCTGCATTGAGTAGACGAAGAGGTGTCATGTCAAACCAATTTAAAGAAGAGCTAGCAAAAGAGCTTGGCTTTTATGATGTTGTTCAGAAAGAAGGATGGGGCGGAATTCGTGCGAAAGATGCTGGTAACATGGTGAAACGTGCTATAGAAATTGCAGAACAGCAATTAATGAAACGAAACCAGTAGTTGTAAGATACTTTCTATGCTACGGTAGCCGAGGAGACATTCCTCGGCTTTTTGTACTCTAAAAGGTGCCATCATTTTACATAAGTAGTTTCATTCTGAATGCTTTTCGTTATAATTAGGGAAGTGTCATCGTCTTACTATAAATTTATGGTAAAATAAACGATAAAAGATTGAGTACATAGAGTGGGTGAATAGATTGAAGCTACTAGTGAAAGCACCAGCAAAGATTAATCTGTCGTTAGATGTACTGGGAAAAAGACAAGACGGATATCATGAAGTGAAAATGATTATGACAACCATTGATTTAGCAGATCGTCTAGAACTAACGGAATTAGCAGAAGACCGTATTGAAATTTTATCCCATAATCGGTATGTCCCAGACGACCAACGAAATTTAGCTTATCAGGCAGCGAAATTATTAAAAGAGAAGTTTAATGTAAAAAAAGGTGTATCTATTACTATTGAAAAAACGATTCCAGTAGCAGCTGGATTAGCAGGTGGAAGTAGTGATGCAGCAGCGACATTACGTGGTCTTAATAAATTATGGAATTTAGGGCTTACAATTGATGAGTTAGCAGAGCTTGGCGCAGAAATTGGATCAGATGTATCGTTCTGTGTATACGGAGGCACAGCAATTGCCACTGGAAGAGGAGAGAAAATTGAGCATATAAAGACTCCGCCTTCTTGTTGGGTTATTTTAGCGAAACCACATATAGGTGTATCTACTGCTGATGTGTATGGAAATTTAAAGTTAAATCGAGTTACACATCCAAATGTAGATAAAATGGTTGATGTCATAAATTCTGGTGATTATAAAGGAATTTGTGATACTGTTGGTAACGTTTTAGAAGATGTAACATTTGGAATGCATCCTGAAGTTGCCCGTATTAAATCACAGATGAAGCGATTTGGAGCGGATGCTGTATTAATGAGTGGAAGTGGTCCAACTGTATTCGGACTTGTACACCATGATTCACGAATGCATCGCATTTATAACGGATTAAAAGGATTTTGTGAACAAGTCTATGCGGTACGTTTATTAGGAGAGCGAGAAACGCTTGAATAAAGACGTATAATACGTTATGATTTGTTTAGAATATTCGTGATTTGAGGTGAGAGTATGAAAATTAGAAGAAGTACAAGGTTAGTCGATATGACTTATTACTTGCTACAAAACCCTCGTCAGCTAGTATCTCTCACTTTTTTTGCTGAAAGGTATCAATCGGCTAAGTCTTCCATTAGTGAAGATTTAGTTATTATTAAGCAAACGTTTGAACAACAAGGGGTCGGCACATTGCAAACGATACCAGGAGCAGCAGGAGGAGTGAAATATATACCGTATATAAGTGAAGAAGAGGCAGATCTAATTATTGATGAGCTTTGTGGCTTATTTGAAAACCCAGATCGTATTTTGCCTGGCGGTTACTTATACATGACAGATTTATTGAGTAATCCTCGCCATATTAATGGCGCAGGTCGTTTGTTTGCTTCTGTTTTTGCTAGGCAACCAATTGATGCAGTTATGACGGTGGCAACGAAAGGGATTCCACTTGCTTATGCAGTGGCAAATTACTTAGATGTACCAGTTGTAATTGCAAGGAAAGATAATAAGGTAACAGAAGGTCCGACTGTTAGTATTAACTATGTGTCGGGTTCTTCTAAACGAATTCAAACAATGACGTTAGCAAAACGCAGTCTTCCAGAAGGGTCGAATGTTTTAATTATTGATGACTTCATGAAAGCTGGCGGAACAATTCAAGGTATGATGAGTATGTTAGAAGAGTTCAAGGCTAATGTTGTTGGTATTGGTGTATTAGTAGAATCCACAGATATTGAAGAACGACTAATTAATAATTTTGTATCATTAATTCGTCTATCGGAAGTTGATGTGAAAGAAAAAACGATTCAAGTGGAAAAAGGGAATTATTCTCTTGCGCCATTTGATGAAGGGCTTGTAGAGGCGGAATAAAAGATAGAGCAGATAGCTCTATCTTTTTTTATTTTATTTATAGATTATAAAATAGGTGGACAAACTGCCTTTCGTACACTATTTTTAAAGAGTAAAATAAATAATAAAAGGGTGAAAAGTATGAAAGTTGTTCAAACAAGCAAGGCACCACAAGCAATTGGACCTTATTCACAGGGGATTATTGTAAATAACATGTTCTATAGCTCAGGACAAATTCCATTGACGGCAAATGGGGAGCTTGTAACAGGAGATGTAACAGTACAAACAGAACAAGTATTTCAAAATTTACAA
This sequence comes from Bacillus sp. TE8-1, assembly GCF_008368855.1. NCBI lineage: Bacteria > Bacillati > Bacillota > Bacilli > Caryophanales > Bacillaceae > Bacillus > Bacillus sp. TE8-1. The sequence goes on from NZ_QPET01000026.1 coordinate 15,983, forward strand.
GCGGTATTAGAGGAAGCAGGTGCTTCATTTGATACAGTCGTAAAAACAACAGTATTTTTAAAGGACATGGATGATTTTAATGCTGTGAATGAAGTGTATAGCTCTTATTTCTCTACTCATAAACCAGCTCGATCTTGTGTGCAAGTAGCAAAATTACCGAAAGATGTTTCCGTTGAAATTGAAGTAATCGCCCTAGTTAAGTAACCTTTTGTAAGCGATAACCTCCACTAATCTCTATATTCAACTACTTTAAAAATTTTTATCTTAAAAATTTTTAAAAAATTAAAGGGAAAATAGAAAATTTGTGGAATTTATACAAATATATCGCTTATTTAGAAAAGGGTGGTGAACACAAGATGGAAGTGACTGACGTAAGATTACGCCGCGTAAACACAGAAGGCCGCATGAGAGCAATTGCCTCTATTACTCTAGACCATGAATTTGTTGTTCATGATATTCGTGTAATTGATGGTAATAATGGATTATTTGTAGCAATGCCAAGTAAACGTACTCCAGATGGAGAGTTCCGTGACATTGCACATCCAATTAATTCTGGTACACGCTCTAAAATTCAAGATGCGGTTTTAACAGAGTATCATCGTTTAGGCGAGTTAGAAGAGGTTGAGTTTGAAGAAGCAGGTGCTTCGTAAAATTCGAATGAAAAGGGCTTTTGACAAAAAGCCTTATAATTTTGTAGCAAACTCCTGTAAGCATTTACAGGAGTTTGTTTTTTTTTGCTTTATATTTGGAAACTGCATAATTTATTAACATAAAAAGAAGAAACTACTAATTTTTTCAAAATCATTTTAAATAGTATAGCTTATTTCTTAAAAAAGATACTAAAGAGTAAAACATCTTATAAGAATTATGGTAAAATTTAATAGTTAAAATGTGTTTCTTGAAATATATGATGATTTAGGATAATATCTTTAATGGATAAATAGGTTGCGATGGAGGGTCTATATGTCAAACAGATTTGCAGTGATTCTAGCTGCAGGTAAAGGCACACGTATGAAGTCTAAGCTATACAAAGTGCTGCATCCTGTATGTGGAAAACCTATGGTACAACACGTAGTCGATCAAGTATCTCAATTAGGATTGCAGAAACTTGTAACGGTTGTTGGACATGGTGCTGAAATGGTACAAGAACAGCTAGGGAACGTAAGTGAATTTGCATTACAAGCAGAACAACTTGGTACAGCACATGCTGTAGATCAAGCTGCAAGTGTACTTGCAAATGAAGAAGGAACAACTTTAGTTATTTGTGGTGATACGCCTCTAATAACTGCTGAAACAATGGAAGCATTACTTCAGCAACATAAAGAAGCAGGAGCAATGGCGACGGTGCTAACAGCATACATAGAAGAGCCTGCTGGATATGGCCGTATTGTTCGTAATGAGAATGGTCATGTTGAAAAGATTGTTGAGCATAAAGATGCAAATGAGAAAGAATTAGCTATTAAAGAAATCAATACAGGTACGTATTGTTTTGATAATAAGGCTTTATTTGCTTCACTTTCTAAAGTTTCAAATGATAACGTGCAAGGTGAATATTACCTTCCAGATGTTATTGAGATTTTAAAAAATGAAGGTCATATCGTATCAGCTTATCAAACAGAGCAGTTCGACGAAACGTTAGGTGTTAACGACAGAGTCGCTCTATCGCAAGCGGAAATTATTATGAAAAACCGTATCAACCGAAAGAACATGGTAAACGGTGTTACAATTATTGATCCAAGTAACACTTATATTTCTGCTGATGCAGTTATCGGTAGTGATACAGTTCTTCATCCAGGAACAATTATTGAGGGGAACACTGTAATTGGCTCTGATTGTGAAATTGGACCGCATACAGTAATTCGCGATAGTGAAATTGGAGATCGTACGACAATTCGACAATCTACTGTACATGATAGTAAGCTTGGTACAGAAGTATCGGTTGGTCCATTTGCACATATTCGCCCAGATTCAGTTATTGGAGACGAAGTACGCGTTGGAAACTTCGTGGAAATCAAAAAAACTGTCTTTGGTAATAGAAGTAAAGCTTCACACTTGAGTTATATCGGGGATGCACAAGTTGGAGAAGACGTGAATCTTGGTTGTGGTTCAATTACGGTGAACTATGACGGTAAGAATAAATTCAAAACTGTGATTGGTAATGGGGTATTTATTGGATGTAATTCAAACCTTGTTGCTCCAGTAACAGTTGAAGATGGTGCTTATGTGGCAGCAGGCTCTACAATTACAGAGAATGTTCCATCAAAAGCATTATCGGTAGCACGTGCACGTCAAGTTAACAAAGAAGACTATGTTGATCAATTGCTGAATAAGAAAAAATCATAATGTGGAGGGTTAATCTAGATGTCGACTCAATATCTAAATTCTAATTTGAAAGTATTCTCTTTAAACTCTAATAAGGAACTTGCTGAGCAGATTGCAAAGCATATTGGAGTAGGGCTAGGAAAATGTTCTGTTGATCGTTTTAGTGATGGAGAAGTTCAAATTAACATTGAAGAAAGTATCCGTGGTTGCGATGTATTCATTATTCAATCTACAAGCTTCCCAGTAAACGAACATATCATGGAATTACTTATTATGATTGATGCATTAAAACGTGCATCTGCGAAAACAATTAATATTGTTATTCCTTACTATGGTTATGCGCGTCAAGACCGTAAAGCGCGTTCTCGTGAACCAATTACATCGAAACTTGTAGCAAACTTGCTTGAAACAGCAGGTGCAACTCGTGTAATCACTCTAGATTTACATGCTCCACAAATTCAAGGGTTCTTTGATATCCCAATCGACCACTTAATGGGTGTACCGATTCTTTCAGATTACTTTGAAACAAAAGGTCTTAAAGATATCGTAATCGTGTCTCCTGACCATGGTGGTGTAACTCGTGCAAGAAAAATGGCAGATCGTCTAAAAGCGCCAATCGCTATTATTGATAAGCGTCGTCCTCGCCCGAATGTATCAGAGGTAATGAACATTATCGGTAATATTGAAGGTAAAACAGCGATTTTAATTGATGACATCATTGATACAGCTGGTACAATTACATTAGCAGCAAACGCTCTTGTTGAGAACGGTGCTTCTGAAGTATATGCTTGCTGTACACACCCAGTATTATCTGGTCCAGCAATTGAGCGTATTCAAAATTCAAATATTAAAGAGTTAGTTGTAACGAACTCTATCGTATTACCAGAAGAGAAGAAAATCGACAAAGTACATGAACTTTCAGTTGCTCCATTAATCGGAGAAGCAATCATTCGTGTATACGAAGAAGAATCTGTGAGTGTATTATTCAATTAATTGGATAGAATGAGACGTAACCAAAATTGGTTACGTCTTTTCGTATCGAAAAAAGAAAGTAGTGGTACAAGAATGAAATTGATAGTAGGACTTGGGAACCCAGGTAGAGAATATGAATTAACAAGGCATAATATTGGATTTATGGCCATTGATGAACTTGCGAAGCGTTGGAACATTTCTTTGAATGAACAAAAATTTAAAGGTGTATTTGGTGCAGGGTTTGTTAATGGAGAAAAGGTAATCTTATTAAAGCCGCTAACATACATGAACTTATCTGGGGAAAGTATTCGTCCACTCATGGATTATTATAAAATTGATGTTGAGGACTTCGTTGTTATGTACGACGATTTGGACATTCCTGTAGGTAAATTGCGTCTTCGCATGAAAGGTAGTGCTGGTGGACATAATGGTGTAAAGTCAACGATTTCGCACCTAGGAACACAAGAATTTCAACGTATCCGTATGGGAATCGATCGCCCGAAAAATGGAATGAAGGTAGTCGATTATGTATTAGGACGCTTTACATCTGAAGAGATTCCGGATGTTAACCATTCTATTGAAAAAGCAGCGGATGCATGTGAAGAGTGGCTAAATAAGCCTTTTCTCCAAATCATGAATACTTTCAATAGTTAAAAATGAGATTGGGAATATTTCTCTTTTGTTTTACCCATACTAGTAGTAATTGAATTTTTAGGAGGCTAGTATGGAAGGGTATTATTATTGCAGACACTGCGGAGGTAATGTAGGCTCCATTAACGCAGAAAAAGTATATAGCGACGTTTTATTTCAACTAACAGAGCAAGAAGTAGTAGAAATGATTCATTTTCATGAGAATGGAAATATATATATAAAAACGATTTGTGAATCGTGTCAAGAAACGCTCGCATCTTATCCTGAGTATTATGAGTATGAAAAATTTCTGCAATAAAATGTTGTCGCTTTGGCATGTCCAAAGCATTTTTCTGTTTTCCTTTTCCAAAATATTTGCATAAAATAGAATGACTTGCTCTTTATGTTGAGAGGAGTTTTAAAAATGATAGGTTTATTAGAGCAATTTTATAAAAATGAAGAGATACAATCGGTTATTAATGGATTAGAAGATGGGTTAAAAGAACAACTTATATCAGGGATGGCAACGTCTTCTCGTTCATTATTAATGGCGGCTTTATATAAAAAAACAAAAAAATCACAATTAATCGTGACGCATAACTTATACCAAGCACAAAAAGTACATGAAGATTTAGTGGCGTTACTTGGTGAAAAAGATGTGTGGTTATATCCAGTGAATGAACTGATAGCATCGGAAATTGGAGTTGCAAGTCCAGAATTGAAGGCGCAACGTATAGAAGTGTTAAATCGCTTGGCTGCGGGAGAGAATGGAATCATTGTAGCGCCAGTGGCAGGATTGCGTAGATTTTTACCAATAAAAGAATTGTGGAAGCAAAAGCAAGTTGAAATCAATCTAGGGCAAGAGATTGATTTAGATGCGCTCTTGCATACTTTACATCATATTGGCTATGAACGTAAGTCGATGGTAGAAGCTCCAGGGGAGTTCAGTTTGCGTGGGGGAATATTAGATATTTATCCTTTAACTGAAGAACTACCATTTCGTATTGAATTCTTTGATACAGAAGTCGATTCTATTCGATTATTTGATGTGGATGAACAGCGTTCTCAAGGTAAAAAAGAAAGCGTTAGGTTTGGTCCAGCAACAGAGTTTTTATTTTCACAGGAAGAATTAAAATCAGGAATTCAGCATCTTGAAGAAGGTTTGACTAAGACGATGCAAAAACTTTCTGATGATAAACTAAAGACTACAGTGCTTGAGACGGTAAGTCATGAAATTGAGATGTTGAAAAACGGGCAAAGTATAGAACAGATGTTTAAATACTTATCTATTTTCTATAAAGAACCTGCTAGTCTGATAGATTATTTACCAGAAGACGGTGTTGTAATTTTAGACGAGATTTCCCGTATTCAAGAAACAGCATCGCATCTTGAAACAGAAGAGGCGGAATGGTATATATCACTTCTTGGTGAAGGAACAATTATTCAAGATTTATCTTTCTCTCACCCATTCGAGGGGTTTCTTCATCATAAAAAAAGAAGTTTTGTATATTTAACGTTATTCTTGCGTCATATCGCACACACACATCCGCAAAATATTGTTAATGTAACATGTAAAACAATGCAAGATTTCCATGGACAGATGAATTTGTTAAAAACAGAAATTGATAGATGGAATGAAGGGCATTTTACGACTGTTGTACTTGGAACAGATGATGAACGTGTGAAAAAATTACAACATATTTTAAGTGATTATGATATTGAGGCAGATATTGTAGAAGGTACAGATATTTTATTGCCTGGAAGGTTACAAATTGCTGTAGGTGATTTACATGCAGGTTTTGAAATGCCGATGCAAAAGCTTGTTGTCATTACTGAAAAGGAGCTTTTTCATAAGAAAGTTAAAAAATCACAACGTAAACAAAAGTTATCGAATGCTGAACGTATTAAAAATTATTCGGAATTAAAAGTTGGAGATTATGTAGTTCATGTAAATCATGGTATAGGTAAATTTTTAGGTATTGAGACATTAGAGATTAATGGTGTTCATAAAGATTATTTAAATATTAAATATCAAGGTAATGATAAGCTATACGTTCCAATTGAACAAATTGATCAAGTTCAAAAATATGTAGGATCTGAAGGTAAGGATCCGAAAGTTTATAAATTAGGTGGTAATGATTGGAAGAAGGTTAAAACGAAAGTTGAAAAATCTGTACAAGACATTGCGGATGACCTAATTAAACTATATGCTGAGCGCGAAGCTTCAAAAGGCTATGCATATACGCCAGATACGGCAGAACAACAAGAGTTCGAATCATCTTTCCCGTATCAAGAGACAGAGGATCAGTTACGTTCTATTGACGAGATTAAAAAAAGATATGGAACGCGGACGCCCAATGGATAGGCTCCTTTGTGGTGACGTAGGATATGGAAAGACTGAAGTGGCTATTCGTGCGGCATTTAAAGCAATTATGGATGAAAAACAAGTTGCAATTTTAGTACCGACAACGATTCTTGCGCAGCAACACTATGAAACAATTCGAGAGCGTTTTCAAGATTATCCGATCAATATAGGCTTATTAAGTAGATTCCGTACGAGAAAACAACAAAATGAAACAATTAAGGGCTTAAAGGATGGAACAGTAGATATTGTAATCGGAACACATCGTATTTTATCTAAAGATGTTACGTATAAAGATTTAGGGCTTCTTATTATTGATGAAGAACAAAGATTTGGTGTAACACATAAAGAAAAAATTAAACAATTGAAGGCGAATGTTGACGTATTAACATTAACGGCAACTCCGATTCCGCGGACGCTTCATATGTCTATGCTTGGTGTGCGCGACTTATCTGTTATTGAGACACCACCAGAAAATCGTTTCCCAGTCCAAACGTATGTAGTAGAGTATAATCCAGCATTAATACGAGAGGCGATAGAGCGAGAGCTTGCAAGAGGTGGTCAAGTTTACTTCCTATATAACCGTGTAGAGGATATTGAAAGAAAAGCGGATGAAATTTCGATGTTAGTTCCAGATGCCCGCGTAACGTACGCACATGGGAAAATGAACGAAAGCGAATTAGAGTCTGTTATGCTATCATTTTTAGAAGGACAGCATGATGTTCTTGTAAGTACAACAATTATTGAGACGGGTGTAGATATTCCGAATGTAAATACGTTAATTGTATTTGATGCAGATCGTATGGGATTATCACAGTTGTATCAGCTTCGTGGGCGTGTTGGACGTTCTAATCGTGTTGCATATGCATACTTTGCATATAAACGTGACAAAGTGCTGTCAGAGGTTGCAGAGAAGCGTCTACAAGCAATTAAAGAGTTCACGGAACTTGGATCTGGTTTCAAAATTGCTATGAGAGATTTATCTATTCGTGGAGCAGGTAATTTGTTAGGGGCAGAACAGCATGGATTTATTGATTCTGTCGGATTTGATTTATATTCTCAAATGTTAAAAGATGCAATTGAACAGCGTAGAGGAACAGATGGGGCTGAAAATATAGTTAATGTTGAAATTGACTTAGAGGTAGATGCATATTTACCAGATGCTTATATTTCAGATAGTAAGCAAAAAATTATGATGTATAAACAATTTAGAGGTGTTTCTGCAATTGAGGATATTGAAGAATTGCAGGAAGAAATGATCGATAGATTTGGCGATTATCCACAAGAAGTTGGTTATTTATTACAAATTGCAAATATTAAAGTGTTGGCAATGAAAGAACAAATTGAATTAATTAAGCAGAATAAATTTGAAGTAACATTCCTGTTTTCTGAACAAGCAAGCCAAAATATTGATGGTGGAAAATTATTCATGCTCGGAAATAGTTTTGGACGTATGATCGGTTTAGGAATGGAAGGATCACAATTGAAAATTGTTATGAAAACAAATGGCTTAGAGACATCGAAGTGGTTAACAATTGCTGAAAATTTATTAAAAGGCTTACCAGATGTAAAAAAAGAAGTAATAAATGCCTAAAATAAGATAAAAAAATACAATTCGACGTGCATAGAAGAACTAATGTGTAAAATACTATGTCTAACAGTTGGTGATTTTTACATGAACAGGTAAATTCACCACTTTGATCATCAGTAGAAAGTGAGGCAGCATTAGAATGAAAGCAACTGGAATCGTACGTCGAATTGATGATTTAGGCAGGGTAGTAATCCCGAAGGAAATTCGTAGAACCTTACGTATTCGAGAAGGAGACCCACTAGAAATATTTGTTGATCGCGATGGAGAGGTAATTTTAAAGAAGTATTCTCCAATTAGTGAGCTAGGTGATTTTGCAAAAGAATATGCTGATGCTTTATATGACAGCTTAGGACATAATGTGCTTGTGTGTGATCGAGATTCTATCATCGCAGTATCAGGCGTATCGAAAAAAGAATACTTAAATAAAAGTGTTGGCGATCTAATTGAAAAAACGATGGAAGAACGAAAGTCTGTTATTATGACGGATGAAAGTGATATTTCCATTATTGATGGTGTAACAGAAAAGGTTCATTCTTATACAGTTGGACCGATTGTTGCAAACGGAGATCCGATTGGAGCCGTCATTATTTTCTCGAAAGAAGCCATTATAAGCGAGATCGAGCATAAAGCGGTTAATACTGCTGCCAGTTTCTTAGCGAAACAAATGGAACAGTAAGGGTATATTGATTTTAGAAGTAGCAATCTTTCCTAATTATGATCTTTCTTTTTGAGAAATCAATTATTTGGAGATATATGTATATTGAATGAAGGTAGCACTTTGCTACCTTTTTTCGTTGAATATTTTTAACATGTAGGAACTCATTATTACCCGTGTTGGTAAGGGAGTTTGTTCTTTTCTTTATGATATAATACGAGAGGTGAGAATAGAAAAAGGAGTTTTCTTGTATGGAAGCGAAGAAGTATCAAGCCTTTTGGCGTGGGGCTATTATATTAACGATTGCAAGTTTTGTTACAAAAGTATTAAGCGCTTTTTACCGTATTCCATATCAAAATATAGCGGGGGATATTGGGTTTTATATTTACCAACAAATTTACCCGTTTTATGGATTTTGTTTAATTTTAGCTACTTATGGATTTCCTGTTATCATTTCGAAAATGGTTGCAGAACGACTAGAGCGGGGAAAACAAAAAGAAGCAGAAGAAATTATTTGTGTATCTTTTTGGTTCTTATTAGGAATTGGTTTTATAGGCTTCTTTACATTGTTTTTTGGGGCCGAAACAATTGCGGCAGCTATGGGCGATATACACTTAGATAAGTTACTACGTGTTATTTCATTTTCATTCTTATTGATGCCATTTTTGTCTGTAGCAAGAGGGTATTTTCAAGGATTTAATAATATGATGCCAACGGCTGTTTCGCAAGTAATAGAACAAACAATTCGAGTTTCTATTATTGTGTTTTTATCGCTATTCCTAATTGCTCACGGATTTGATTTATATACAGTTGGTGCAGGGGCTATGTTAGGCTCAATTGCGGGTGGACTTATTGGGATTATTGTACTTATATTGTATATGCGTCAAGATTTTCGTTCTATATTCTTCAAAAGTGCAGCGAGAATTAAGGGTAAAAGGAAGATAGTTAAAATCCTTTTTTGGCAGGGGTTAGCGATTTGTGTTAGTAATTTAGTGCTTATTTTTATACAGATGGCTGATTCAGTGTCCTTTTACAGCTTACTTATTGGTGCGGGAGAACAGGCTGAAAATGCAAAGGTATTAAAGGGTGTTTATGATAGAAGTATTCCGCTAATGCAATTAGGTACTGTTGTGACGACTTCTTTCTCGTTGTCACTTATTCCGATTATTACAGCGGCGAAGGAAAGAGGAGATCTTTCCTTTATTCAAGAAAAGGTAAAGTTAGCAATGAAAATAACATTTGTTATTGGACTTGCAGCAGCTATTGGACTAACTTGTATTATTCAACCTACCAATATTATGTTGTTTGAAAACAGTGATGGATCAGATGTTTTATCTATTTTATCGTTATCTATTTTATTTAGTTCATTGTCAATTACGACAGCTTCTATTTTACAAGGATTAGGGCAAACGTTTAAGCCAGCATTATTTGTTGTATTTGGAGGTTGCTTAAAGTTAGCGTTAAATTATATATTCATGCCTTATTTTGGTGTGAAAGGTGCAGCTTTTGCGACTTTATGTGCGTTAATTATAATCTCTGGATTAAATAGTTTGTTGCTTACGAGAGCTGTATCAGGGTCACTTATCAATAAGCGAAATATGTTAGGGATAGTAATTAGTGGTATTTGTATGGGATTTGTATTAATGGTGTTCACACGTGTGTTACAGATGTCTGGATTAGTAATTAATACGGAACATAGAGGAAGCGCGACGCTTGAAGCGTTGTTAGGTGTAGCCATCGGCGGATTGACATATATGTTTTTTATTTTGAAATTACGTGTATTTACAAAAAAAGAATTAGGAACCGTTATGAAACAAGAGAAAAAAGAAGGTTCATTGAAGAAGAGTGGATAGAGGTGACTGGTTGTGAGTGGAATCATTACTATTTTAGGTTTAGGAGCTGGTGAATTAGATCAGCTAACGATGGGTGTATATCGAAAAATAAAAGAAGCAGACCATCTGTTTGTTAGAACGAAAGAACATCCAGTTATAGAAGAATTGGAGAAAGAAGGCGTACAATATACGTCTTTTGATGCTGTATATGAAGCACATGATACGTTTGAAATTGTATATGAAACAATTGCGAATAAATTGCTAGAACAAGCTGAAGGTACAGAAATTATCTATGCTGTTCCCGGGCATCCACTTGTAGCAGAAAGAACAGTTCAGCTGCTGTTAGAAAAAGGAGAAGTTTCAAATGTTGAAGTGCGAATTGAGGGTGGACAAAGTTTCCTTGATCCTATGTTTGCAAGTCTAAAGATTGATCCGATTGAAGGATTCCAATTACTTGATGCTACATCATTTGAAAGAGGGCAATTAGAACTGCGTCAACATTTAATCTTTTGCCAAGTATATGATGCATTCGTTGCATCTGATGTGAAATTAACATTAATGGAGATGTTACCAGATGATTATGAAGTGTATATCGTAACAGCTGCAGGAACTTCATTTGAACAAGTAAAGAAGGTACCGTTGTACATGTTAGATCATGAAACGGAATTGAATAATTTAACGAGTGTGTACGTGCCGCCAGTTCAGGAGCGTGCGTCCTTGTATCAACAGTTTGATGTTCTTAGAGAAATTATTGCGGAACTTCGTGGTCCAAATGGTTGTCCGTGGGATAAAAAGCAAACACATCAATCATTAAAGAAATATTTAATTGAGGAAGCTTATGAAGTGTTGGAAGCAATCGATGAAGAGGATGATGATCACTTAGTAGAAGAATTAGGTGATATATTATTACAAGTTATGCTTCATGCTCAAATCGGAGAAGATGAAGGTTGGTTCTCTATAGATGATATCATTCGAACTCTATCTGAGAAAATGGTTCGTCGCCATCCGCATGTGTTTGGAAATACGGATGTAAACAGCGCTGATGAAGTGATTGCAAATTGGGAAGAAATTAAAAAACAAGAAAAAGGATTCGTGAAAGAATCTGTTTTAAATGGCGTTCCCAAAAGTTTGCCACAGTTACTACGCGCCTATGAAATTCAGAAGAAAGCTGGTAAGGTTGGATTTGATTGGGTTGATGTGCAACCGATGATAGAGAAAGCTTTGGAAGAATGGCAAGAGTTCCAACAAGAGGTTACAAATATGGATGAGGAAAAGATGCTGGGTGAGTTTGGTGATTTACTATTTGCATTTGTTAATATAGCTCGTCATTACAAAATAGATCCAGAAGAGGCGTTACGTTCAACTAATGAGAAATTTACTGGTCGTTTTTTATACATGGAGGCAAAAGTAGCTGAAATGAATAAAGAGATGAAAGATTTATCATTAGAACAGTTAGATGTTTTATGGGAAGAAGCGAAACAAACAGAGCGTTAATAGGGGGATTTGATATGCGTCTAGATAAGTTTTTAAAAGTATCACGTTTAATTAAAAGAAGAACATTAGCGAAAGAAGTAGCTGATCAAGGAAGAATATCTATTAATGGTCAAGTGGCAAAAGCGAGTTCTGATGTGAAAGTAGCTGATGAATTAACAATTCGTTTTGGTCAAAAAATAGTGACTGTGAAAATAAATGAATTAAAAGAAACAACTAAAAAAGAAGATGCAGCAAATATGTATAGCTTAGTTCGTGAAGAAAAAGTAAAAGCGGAAGAAGGCTTGTTCTAAAATCATTTATCCCCTCATACATTACTATTAGCTAGTAAAAACCTATGGGGGGATTTACGTGAATAATGGTTACTCACCTACGTCTTCTAATCAACAAAATGTTTCTGTAGAGCATGACATTATTATGCGTGGCAGGCGTATAATTGATATTACCGGTGTGAAGCAGGTAGAGAGTTTTGATAGCGAAGAGTTTTTACTAGAGACCGTAATGGGTTTTTTAACGATTCGTGGTCAAAATTTACAAATGAAAAATTTAGATGTGGAAAAAGGTATTGTGTCGATTAAAGGGAAAGTTAATGAGATGCTGTATATTGATGAAAATCAAGGGGAAAAAACTAAAGGTTTCTTTAGTAAGTTGTTTAAATGAGCTTAACAATTCAGTTGTATACAATGCTTTCAATGATTGGAATGGGTGCTTGGATTGGAGCGTCTTTAGATACATATCAACGTTTTTTAAAGCGCCAAGAACGTAAACGTTGGCTTGTATTTATACATGATATATTATTTTGGATTGTCCAAGCATTATTCGTCTTTTATGTATTGCTTCTCGTAAATGAAGCTGAGCTACGTATATATGTGTTTTTGGCATTATTATGTGGTTTTGCGGCATATCAAAGCTTATTGAAGGCACTATACATGAAGCTGTTAAATTTTCTCATCTATATTTTTATGCAAACAACATATTTTTTTGTTCGAATTATACAGCTACTCATGATAAAACCTGTTATTATTATAGCGCAGCTATTTATTGCATTTATATTATTCTTATTTCGTATACTGCTTTCAATTGGACATGTGTTATGGAAAATGGTGATTTGGATATTACTTTTCATATGGAAAGTTTTTTTCTGGCCTGTTCGATTTATTGCTTCGCTCATATGGAAACTTCTCCCTAATCGTGTTAAACTTTTTATAGTGAAACATATAGGGTTCCTGCAATATATAGCAAAATTGAAGGGACATATCTTCCAACTATGGGAGCATATAAAAAAGAAGTTAGGGGGACCTCGGAAATGAGGGAACTGAGACAAAGAACAATCGAAAAACAGAGTCCAAATCCTGTTAAAGAGCATATAATACAAACGGATGAGAACAGGAAGCGACTTTATCGCCGTTTAGCGGTTTTTCTTGTCTTTACTTTTACAATTATTGCGAGTATTAGTGTAACGTTTTATCAACAAAACAGTTCCATTAAAGCAAAAGAAGCAAAAGTTAAGGACATGAAAAAAGAACTGGATTCATTAACGAATAAAGAAAAAAGTCTAAAAGACGAAGTTCAAAAGTTAAATGATGAAGAGTACGTATTAAAGATTGCTAGAAGGGATTATTTCTTCTCTGGTAAAGGGGAGATAATTTTTCCTGTTTCTAAGTAGAGTATGTCTTATTGACACTATATTTTAGGATTATATATAATAAAGTAAAATTTGACTTTTTAACCACTAAGGAGGAGCATTTTTTTTATGTCAATCGAGGTAGGCAGCAAGTTACAGGGTAAAGTAACAGGTATTACAAATTTTGGGGCTTTTGTGGAGCTGCCAGAGGGCTTAACGGGTCTTGTTCATATTAGTGAAGTTGCTGATAACTATGTAAAAGATATTAACGATCACTTAAAAGTGGGCGACCAAGTAGAAGTAAAAGTTATTAATGTTGAAAAAGATGGAAAGATTGGTTTATCTATCAAAAAAGCGAAAGAACGTGAAAAAACAGAAGGAGATCGTCCACGTGGTGAATACCAACGCGGTGGTGATCAACAACGTTCTGGACGTCCACAACGTAATAATCGCTCTTTCAACAGAGATAATCGCGGTGGCGGTAACGACCGAGCTCCGAAGGAAACATTTGAGCAAAAGATGGCACGCTTCTTAAAAGATAGCGAAGATCGTTTAACTTCTTTAAAGCGTAACACAGAGTCTAAACGTGGTGGCCGTGGCGCGCGTCGCGGATAATAAGGACGTTTAGTTTTTAACATATAGAGAGGTACCCAGAGTGATGGCTCAGGGTGCTTTTTTATATGTAAAAAATATTTTCAAAAAAGTTTTTGAGATGTGTTGACTTTAATCAGTATCTGATGTAAGATACTAATTGTCCGTTAAATAAGACGACATGGCGGTGTAGCTCAGCTGGCTAGAGCGTACGGTTCATACCCGTGAGGTCGGGGGTTCGATCCCCTCCGCCGCTATATTTAATTTAACGGCCCGTTGGTCAAGTGGTTAAGACACCGCCCTTTCACGGCGGTAACACGGGTTCGAATCCCGTACGGGTCATCTAAAAAGATCATGCAAATTTGCATGATCTTTTTTTGTTAAATAAATTAAGATATACAACACTTCTACAAAATCACCCTATATTTTCTGAATATTTAATTAAAATATCGAAAATAACTTACATACCCTGTATATCTGTAGAGTTATTTCGAATAAAAAGTCGAACGATTATAAAAGTGAAAACTGTTGTTTTGACAAAAAAACCAACAATCATCTTTTATAATGACAGTAATTAAACTATGCAGGTGGTGTTAAAAATATGCCTAAAGCAGGAAGGAATACTATGAATACAAGTGCATTGGCAATGAATGAGAGTCAGCTTGGTGGAATAAAGTGGACGAGTAAGTTGCGAATGAAATTTGAGCAAGTTTTCTTTAGATGGGGATTTATTATTGTTGTTATTGGTTTTCTTTTGGGACGAGCATATATATTAACAAATATTTTACCGTTTGCACTGCCATTTTTTGCTGCTGTTTATGTTATGAAGCGGGATAAGATGCCGCTAGCATTTTTAGCTCTAATGGGAGGAGCTCTTTCAGTATCGATAGATAATTTGTTTTTTACCTTTGCATCTATCTTTACCTTCTTCATTTATAATATCTTCTTTAGTCGATTTACACGTAAAACTGTTGGACTTGTTCCATTTCAAGTATTTATCTCCGCATTAACCGCACACTTAGTTGTTGTATATTTTGCGCAACAAACTGTCACCATGTACGATTTACTCGTTAGTACCATTGAGGCTGGACTTAGTTTTGTATTAACTATGATATTTTTACAAAGTGTCCCGCTTTTAGTGGAAAGGAAAGGAAAACAACAGGCATTAGAGACGGAAGAAATTGTTTGTTTGATTATATTACTAGCATCTGTTTTAACGGGTACAACAGATTGGTTTGTATATGATGCTTCTATTCAACATATTTTTACAAGGTATTTAGTGCTAGTATTTGCATTTATTGCGGGTGCTGCCACAGGGTCTACAGTGGGGGTTGTAACAGGACTAATATTAAGTTTAGCAAATGTGTCTAGCTTGTCTCAGCTTAGCCTTCTTGCTTTTTCTGGATTGCTTGGTGGATTGTTAAAAGAAGGAAAGCGTTTAGGTGTTAGTTTAGGTTTATTAATTGGGACAAGCTTAATTACATTATATGTAGACAAACAGACAAATATTGTAACAACTTTAATTGAGTCAGGTGTAGCGATTGTTATCTTCTTATTAACACCGAAGCTTGTTTTGGATCGTATTGCTAAATTTATGCCAGGTACACAAGAGCATTCGCAAGATCAACAACAATATTTAAGAAGGATGCGTGATGTTACAGCAAATAAAATCAACCAGTTTGCAAATGTATTTGCTGCTTTATCTAATAGCTTTTCTGTATATGGGTATGTAGAGGAAGAAGATAAAGAGACAGAAGCAGATTTGTTTTTGAGTACAATTACTGCGAAAACATGTCAAACATGCTTTAAAAAGGATCAATGCTGGGTAGTGAATTTTGATAAAACGTACGATTATATGAAACAAATAATGAATGAAACGGAAGAAGGAACCCTGCAACATAATCGTAAATTAGTTCGTGAGTGGGACAAGCATTGTGTGAGAGGGAAAAAAGTGACGGATTTAGTAGCCGGTGAATTAGATCACTTCTATGAGGGACAAAAATTACGAAAACAAATGAAGGAAAATCGTAGAATAGTAGCGGAGCAACTATTAGGTGTATCAAAGGTTATGGAGGATTTTGCTAAGGAGATACAACGAGAGCGTGAAAATCATCAAGTGCAGGAAGAACAGATTATGCAAGCGTTCCGAGATTTTGGTGTTGAAGTAGAGCATGTTGATATTTATTGTTTAGATAGAGGAAGTATTGATATTGAAATGTTAATTCCAGTTGCATCTAATGAACATGGTGAGTGTGAAAAGTTAGTTGCACCGATGCTTTCAGATATCCTTAAAGAAAATATTGTCGTTAAACATGAAGAAAAGTCGTCTTATCCAAATGGCCATAGTTTAATATCATTTGGTTCGGCGAAGACGTATTCTCTTGATACAGGATTGGCTACAGCTGCAAAAGGCGGTGGATTTGTTTCGGGTGACTCTTATGCGATGATGGATTTAAGTGTTGGTAAATATGCACTTGCGATTAGTGATGGTATGGGTAATGGGCAAAGAGCTCATATGGAAAGTAAGGAAACGGTGAAATTATTACAAAAAATACTCCAATCAGGCATTGATGAAGAAATAGCAATTAAGTCTATCAATTCAATTCTTTCTTTGAGAACGACAGAAGAAATGTTTACGACATTAGATTTAGCTATGGTAGATTTGCGGGATGCGAGTGCAAGGTTTTTAAAGATTGGATCGACGCCGAGTTTTGTTAAACGCGCAAATAATATTTTGAAAATTGAAGCAAGTAATTTGCCGATGGGAATCATCGAAGATGTTGAAGTTGATGTGGTGGGTGAACAATTAAAAACGGGCGATATTCTTATTATGATGAGCGATGGGATTTTTGAAGGAGCACAGCATGTGGAGAATCATGAATTGTGGATGAAACGAAAAATTAAAGAATTGCAAACCGAAGACCCGCAAGAAATTGCTGATATCATTATGGAAGAAGTGATTCGCTCTTGTGATGGTTATATAAATGATGATATGACTATTGTAGTGGCAAAAGTGAAGAAAAATATGCCGAAGTGGGCTACGATTCCGATTGTAGGAATGCAGGCGCAGTAAAATGTAAGTGGAATGTTTATCTATAATTTGATTTTAAAAACCTAGGTGAATACCTAGGTTTTTTTGTGGGAAAAGGTAATGTTATTAATTTTGTGAATATACACGGAGGATGTAAGATAAAAATGTAATTTTTGTATATCTTTTTTTTGCACAATGTTTGTAAAAGTTGTACCATTGTAGACAAGGTGACTAAGGTTGCTGTTCTTGTTTAATGAAAGGTGATTACGAAGTTGAAAGATACATTTGTTGAAAAAGTAGATGACTTTGTAAAGCAGCATGATGTATTAAAGAATGATTCAACAATTGTTGTGGGAGTTTCTGGTGGTCCTGACTCGTTAGCGCTTTTATATTATTTATTAGAAAAAAGAGCGGAAAAACAGTTGGAAATTGTAGTTGCTCATGTGGATCATATGTTTAGAGGTGATGAATCTTATGAGGATTTACAGTTTGTGCAGGGCCTTTGTGAAGAACTGGGAATTATTTGTGAAACGATAAGGATTAATGTATCACAATATCAACAGCAATACGGAATGAATGCACAGGTTGCTGCGAGAGAATGCAGATATGCATTTTTGGAAAGAATAATGAAGAAATATGATGCGAGATATGTTGCTCTTGGACATCATGGAGATGATCAAGTCGAGACAATTTTAATGCGTCTTGTAAGAGGGAGTACTCCGAAAGGATATGCAGGAATTGCAGTGAAGCGTCCTTTTCATAATGGATATTTAATTAGGCCGTTACTTGGCGTAACGAAGGAAGAAATTGTTGATTACTGTAATAAGCTAAATTTAATGCCACGTATAGATCCGAGTAATAAAAAGGAAGTATATACAAGGAATCGATTACGTAAATATGTCCTTCCTCATTTGAAAGAAGAAAATCCACAAATGCATGAGAAATTCCAAAAATTTAGCGTGCAGATGCAAGAGGATGAGGCTTATTTGCAGGAATTAGCTTTTGAGAAAATGAATAAAGTAATTACAAAAAAAAGTGATAAACAAATTAGCTTATCAATTCCTGCCTTTGAATCCATGTCTATGCCTTTACAAAGAAGAGGGATTCAACTAATATTAAACTATCTTTATGAATATAAGATTCCATCTTCTCTTTCTTCTATACATATTGACAAGTTGATTGAGTTTTTTAAGCGGACACAACCTTCAGGTTCACTTGATTTTCCGGGTGATTTGAAAATTGTTCGTTCATACGAGGAGTGTAGCTTTAGATTTAAACAAGAAATTGTCTCTCCTTTTTCACAAGATTTATTAGTACCCGGGACCATTACGCTATTGAACGGGGATGAATTTGTAACAGAGGTGAGCGAAGATATACCAAGTAACATGAATGAAACAGTATTTGTTGCTAAGTATAATGATATATCATATCCACTTCGTATTCGTTCTAGAGAAAATGGAGATCGCATGTCAATACAAGGTATGAATGGTACGAAAAAGATAAAAGCTATTTTTATCGAAGCGAAAGTACCGAAAGAAAAAAGAGAAGAATGGCCGGTCGTTTGTGATGCAAGTGGGACTATTATTTGGGTACCCTTGTTGAAACGATCTGCATTTGCAATTTCGAAAGAGATGGCAAAGAAGGATAAATATATGATTATTCACTACAAAAGCAAGGAGTCTTCCGGGAGGATAATGAAATGATGAATCAAGATATCGAAAAAGTATTAATTTCTGAAGAGCAAATACAAGAAAAGGTGCGCGAACTAGGTGCAATTATTGCAGAGGATTATAAAAACACAGTACCTCTTGCAATTGGTGTATTAAAAGGCGCAATGCCATTCATGGCAGATTTATTAAAGAGAACAGATACATATCTTGAAATGGATTTTATGGCTGTATCTAGTTACGGTCACTCTACAGTTTCAACAGGCGAAGTGAAAATTTTAAAAGATCTTGATACTTCTGTAGAAGGTCGCGATATTTTAATCGTCGAAGATATTATTGATAGTGGTCTTACACTAAGCTACTTAGTAGACTTATTCAAATATCGTAAAGCGAAGTCTGTAAAAATTGTTACATTATTAGATAAGCCAACAGGCCGTAAGGTTGATCTGAAAGCGGATTATGTTGGATTTACTGTTCCACATGAATTTGTAGTAGGATATGGATTAGATTATAAAGAGCAATACCGTAATCTTCCTTATGTAGGCGTATTAAAACCAAGCGTTTACTCAAATTAATTAAATATAGGCTTCACAATTGTATAGGAAAGTTTTTCTATGTTACGATTTACTATAGTGTTTATGCCGTGAGAGGAGGTTAGGAATGAATCGTATCTTCCGTAATACCATCTTTTATTTACTGATATTCTTAGTAGTAATTGGAATCGTGAGCTATTTTAATGGTTCGACACAAAAAACGACATCAGTTAGCTACGACAAATTCATTACTAAACTAGAAAGCGGTGAAGTGCGTAATGTGCAACTTCAACCGAAAAATGGTGTATTTGAGGTAAAAGGACAATTTAATAACTCTAGCCAAGGAGAACAATTTGTTACTTATGCACCAAATACTGAGGAATTACAAAAGAAAATTAATGATAAAGCGAAAGGTGCCGAAGTTAAGTATCAACCAGCAGAAGAAACAAGTGCTTGGGTAACATTCTTTACTTCAATCATTCCATTTGTCATCATCTTCATTTTATTCTTCTTCTTATTAAACCAAGCTCAAGGCGGCGGTAGCCGTGTTATGAACTTCGGGAAAAGTAAGGCGAAGTTATATAATGATGAAAAGAAAAAAGTTCGTTTCAGAGATGTTGCTGGTGCGGATGAAGAGAAACAAGAACTTGTTGAGGTAGTTGAATTCTTGAAAGACCCTCGTAAGTTCTCTGAAGTTGGTGCTCGTATTCCAAAGGGTGTCCTATTAGTTGGACCTCCAGGTACAGGTAAAACTTTATTAGCACGTGCTGTTGCAGGTGAGGCTGGCGTTCCATTCTTCTCTATCAGTGGTTCTGACTTCGTAGAGATGTTTGTCGGTGTCGGTGCCTCACGTGTACGTGATTTATTTGAAAATGCAAAGAAAAATGCTCCTTGTATCATTTTCATTGATGAAATTGATGCAGTAGGTCGTCAACGTGGCGCAGGTCTTGGTGGTGGTCATGATGAGCGTGAGCAAACATTGAACCAATTACTTGTTGAAATGGATGGATTCGGTGCAAACGAAGGTATTATTATCATTGCTGCGACAAACCGTCCAGACATTCTTGACCCAGCGTTATTACGTCCAGGTCGTTTTGACCGTCAAATTACAGTAGATCGTCCAGATGTAAATGGCCGTGAAGCTGTACTGAAAGTACATGCGCGTAATAAACCACTTGATGAGCATATTAATTTAAGAGCGATTGCGACTCGTACACCAGGATTCTCTGGTGCGGATCTTGAAAACTTATTAAACGAAGCTGCTTTAGTAGCTGCACGTCAAGATAAGAAGAAAATTGATATGAGTGATATCGATGAAGCGACGGATCGTGTTATTGCAGGTCCAGCTAAGAAAAGTCGTGTTATCTCTGAAAAAGAACGTAATATCGTTGCTTTCCATGAAGCAGGTCATACTGTAATTGGTGTTGTTCTCGATGAAGCAGATGTCGTTCATAAAGTAACAATTGTCCCTCGTGGTCAGGCTGGTGGATATGCGGTAATGCTTCCGAAAGAAGATCGTTACTTCATGACGAAACCAGAGTTACTTGATAAAATCACTGGTTTACTTGGTGGCCGAGTAGCTGAGGAGATTGTATTTGGTGAAGTGAGTACAGGTGCTCATAATGACTTCCAACGTGCGACTGGTATTGCAAGACGTATGGTTACGGAATTTGGTATGAGTGACAAACTTGGACCGATGCAATTTGGTAGCTCGCAAGGTGGTCAAGTGTTCTTAGGAAGAGACTTCCACTCAGAACAAAACTATAGTGATGCGATTGCACATGAAATCGATATGGAAATGCAATCAATTATGAAAGAATGTTATGCTCGTGCAAAACAAATTCTTACTGAAAACCGTGATAAACTAGATATTATCGCACAAACGTTACTTGAAGTAGAAACATTAGATGCAGAGCAAATCAATCATTTATGTGATTACGGCAGATTGCCAGAACGTCCAACATCTTCAGATGATGTGAAAGTAAACATCAACATGAAGAAAGACGATGAAGATAAAGAAGATAAGTAAGAAGTGAAGGAGTGACTATCGTCACTCCTTTTTTGTTTGTTAAAATCTTTGTTAATTACTATTGAGAACTTAGTGGATAAAGTAATTTAAGTAAAACTAGTATTAAAAATTGAAATAGAGAGCAATCTTTTTGTAAAATGATGAGGGTAGGAAAGCTGATTATATAAGTATGTGTGATATGATGTTTTTATAAGTTTTATACATACTGCACAAATATAGATTAAATAAGATAAGTGGTGAGAATATGATTTTTGTATTGGATGTAGGGAACACAAATGCTGTACTAGGTGTGTTTGAAGAGGGGGAACTTCGTCAGCATTGGCGCATGGAAACAGATCGTCATAAGACAGAAGATGAATATGGAATGCTTGTAAAGCAATTGCTTGAGCATGAGGGTCTTTCGTTTGAAGATGTGAAAGGTATTATTGTGTCTTCAGTCGTACCGCCAATTATGTTTGCTTTAGAGCGCATGTGTGAAAAATATTTTAAAATTAAACCGCTTGTAGTAGGGCCTGGGATAAAAACAGGACTAAATATTAAATATGAAAATCCGCGTGAAGTAGGCGCAGACCGAATTGTAAATGCAGTAGCAGGAATCCACTTATATGGAAGTCCGCTCATTATTGTTGATTTTGGTACGGCTACTACATATTGTTATATTAACGAAGAAAAACATTATATGGGTGGAGTTATTACGCCAGGAATTATGATTTCAGCAGAGGCTTTATATAGCAGAGCAGCAAAACTTCCTCGTATCGAAATTACAAAACCAAGCAGTGTTGTTGGGAAAAATACAGTAAGTGCGATGCAATCTGGTATTCTTTATGGTTATGTTGGACAAGTGGAAGGTATTGTTAAGCGTATGAAAGAAGAAGCTAGACAAGAACCTAAAGTTATTGCAACAGGTGGATTGGCAAAATTAATTTCCGAAGAATCGAATGTAATTGATATTGTAGATCCGTTTTTAACGTTAAAAGGTTTGTATATGTTATATGAACGTAATGCAAATTTACAGCATGAGAAAGGTGAATAAATACGTATGAAAGATTATTTAGTAAAAGCGTTAGCATTTGATGGAGAAGTGCGTGCGTATAGTGTGCGTACAACAAATACAGTAAGTGAGGCGCAAAGACGTCATGATACATGGAGAACAGCTTCAGCGGCACTAGGGCGTTCCTTGACTGCGGGTACAATGATGGGCGCAATGTTAAAGGGCGAGCAAAAGTTAACGATTAAGGTAGAAGGTAACGGTCCAATTGGCCCTATCTTAGTAGATGCTCATGCAAATGGAGATGTACGTGGTTATGTAACGAATCCGCATGTTGATTTTGAAGGAACAGAACAAGGGAAGTTACGTGTATATCAAGCGGTAGGTACAGAGGGGTTTGTAACTGTAATTAAAGATATTGGAATGCGTGAGCCGTTTATTGGTCAATCTCCAATCGTTTCAGGAGAATTAGGAGAAGACTTTACGTATTATTTTGCAGTTTCTGAACAAACGCCTTCTTCTGTAGGTGTTGGTGTTCTTGTAAATGGAGATGATAGCATATTAGCGGCAGGTGGATTCATCCTTCAAATTATGCCGGGTGCCCAAGATGAAACGATTTCATTTATTGAAGACCGTTTACAAAAGATTCCACCTGTATCAACGTTGATTGAACAAGGTCTTTCTCCGGAAGAGCTACTATATGCAGTTCTTGGAGAAGATAAAGTAAAAGTATTAGAAACAATGGATGTTCAATTTAATTGCACATGCTCACGCGAGCGTATTGAGAGTGTATTAATTAGTTTAGGTAAAACAGAGTTAGAGCAAGTTCGTGAAGAAGAGGAAGAGACAGAAGTTCACTGTCATTTCTGTAATGAACGATACAAGTTCTCTAAAGAAGATATTACAAATTTAATCGAGAATTTGTAATAAGGGAATTAAGAGGAGCAACCCTCCAAATGAATTGACAAACAGGGAATTTTCTGACAAAATCTAAATATAGATAAAACCAATAAAAATACTCGGTGTTAGGAGTGACAGGAATGCGAGTGGCACAATCAGTTTCAGAATTAATCGGGAAAACGCCGATCGTTAAGTTGAACCGCATCGTAGAATCAGACAGCGCAGATATATACTTAAAATTAGAATTTATGAATCCGGGGAGTAGTGTTAAAGATCGTATCGCATTAGCTATGATTGAAGATGCTGAAAAAAAGGGATTATTAAAAGAGGGCGATACAATCATTGAGCCGACAAGTGGTAACACAGGAATTGGTTTAGCGATGGTAGCGGCTGCTAAAGGATATAATGCAATCTTAGTAATGCCAGAAACAATGAGTATTGAGCGTCGTAATTTATTACGTGCTTACGGTGCGGAATTAGTATTGACTCCAGGGTCTGAAGGAATGGGTGGAGCAATTCGTAAAGCGACTGAATTAGCAAAAGAACATGGCTACTTTATACCACAACAGTTCAAAAACCAATCGAATCCAGAAATTCACCGTTTAACAACAGGTCCAGAAATTATTGAACAAATGGGCGACCAATTAGATGCGTTTATTGCAGGTATTGGTACAGGTGGAACGATTACTGGTGCTGGTGAAGTACTGAAGGAAGCGTATAAAGATATTAAAATTTATGCAGTAGAACCTGCAGATTCACCAGTATTATCTGGTGGGAAGCCAGGTCCACATAAAATCCAAGGAATTGGGGCGGGATTTGTTCCGGAGACGTTGGATGTAGAAGTATATGATGAAATTATTCAAGTGAAAACAGAGCAAGCATTTGAATATGCGAGAAGAGTGGCTAAAGAGGAAGGTATTTTAGTTGGTATCTCTTCAGGCGCAGTTATTTATGCAGCAACAGAAGTTGCGAAAAAGTTAGGTAAAGGGAAAAAGGTACTTGTTATTATCCCAAGTAACGGTGAACGTTATTTAAGTACACCACTTTATCAATTTGAATCCTAATTAAACGCGATTGAAAAAGCATCCTTGAAAAAGGGTGCTTTTTCTTTTGGGATTGGAAATAGGAAAAGAGTGAATGACTAGAAAACTTCATGTAAAATAAGAGGTAGTATAATTAAATTATTTTCACTAGCCTTCGAGTATAATCAATCTCTATATAAATAACTTATGTAGTTTGAGCTGGTTTATCTAAGAGGGTGGGATAAAAGAAGACGGGGTGTTGATATGCAACGAAGAAAATCTTTAGCGCTTTCTATTCCATATCAGTTAGATTTCTTTAAGCAATATAAATTTCTTTCTCAGGGTAAATCGCAACATATTTTGTTAGAAAGCGGCCGTGGCGGTCGTTATAACATTGTAGGGCTGAACCCAGTAGCGGTAATTCGAGGGAAGGATGAAACGTTACATATAAGTGAAAGTGGTAAGGAAACAATAAAACGAGGGAATCCGTTAGATTTAATGCAAGAATATATGGAACAATGGAAGACGGACTATAACCCAGAGTATCCGCCTTTTCAAGGTGGTGCAATTGGCTATTTCAGTTATGACTGTATCCGTTATATTGAAAAGCTGCCTTCTCTTGCGGAAGATGATATTAATATACCTGACATCTTCTTTTTATTATTTGATGACGTATTTGTCTATGATCAAAAAGAACAAGTGTTATGGGTTATTACGCATTATGTAGATAAATATGAAGAGGCGAATGAACGGCTAAATGAGTGGAAGAGTCTTTGGATGACAGAAGCGCCTGAAGTGACCGTGCCTTTTGAAAGTCCTGAAAAGAAAAGTGAAGCAGTTGCTTTTACTGAAGCCAGCTTTATGAAGGCAGTTGAATGTATTCAAGAATATATTGGGGCGGGTGATGTGTTCCAAGTAAACTTGTCGACGAGACAAGAAAGAACGTTACAGACACACCCACTAGAAATTTATACAAGTCTTCGTGAGATTAATCCATCTCCATATATGGGTTACCTGGAGCTTGGGGATTTTCAAATTGTTAGTGGATCGCCAGAGTTGTTAATTAAGAAACAAGGAACTGAAGTAAGTACAAGACCGATTGCTGGAACGAGATCTAGAGGCGCGGATGAGCAAGAGGATGAAGAATTAGCAAGAGAATTAATTGAGAACGAAAAAGAAAGAGCAGAGCATGTAATGCTTGTGGATTTAGAAAGAAATGATTTAGGACGTGTTTGTAAATATGGAACTGTAGAAGTAGATGAATTTATGGTAATTGAGAAATACTCACATGTTATGCATATTGTTTCTAATGTGCGTGGTGAGGTGGAAGAAGATAAGGATGCTTTTGATTTAGTGAAGGCTGTATTCCCTGGGGGAACAATTACTGGTGCCCCAAAAATACGTACGATGGAAATTATTGAGGAATTAGAACCTGTTCGAAGAGGGATTTATACAGGTTCAATCGGTTGGATTGGTTATTCTGGAGATACAGAATTGAATATTGTAATTAGAACACTTCTTGCTAAAGATGGAAAAGCTCATGTACAAGCAGGGGCGGGAATTGTAATTGATTCAAATCCGGAAAATGAATATAAAGAGTCGTTAAAAAAGGCGATTGCTTTATGGCGTGCAAAAGAACGTAGCGAAGAAACGGTTAGGTGAGAGAAATGATATTAATGATTGATAATTATGATTCTTTTACATTTAATTTAGTGCAGTTTCTTGGAGAACTTGGACAAGAGCTCGTTGTTAAACGTAACGATGAAGTGACCATTTCAGATATTGAGAATATGAAACCAGATTTTCTAATGATTTCTCCAGGCCCATGTAGTCCTAATGAAGCTGGGATTAGTATGGAAGCTATTAAATACTTTGCTGGAAAGACTCCGATTTTTGGTGTTTGTCTAGGGCATCAATCTATTGCACAAGTGTTTGGGGGAGAGGTTGTCCGTGCAGAGCGATTAATGCATGGAAAAACCTCGCTTATGCATCATGATGGAAAGACGATTTTTTCGGATATTCCTAATCCGTTTACTGCGACGCGCTATCATTCCCTTATTGTTAAGAAAGAGACGTTACCCGATTGCTTAGAGGTAACATCTTGGACAGAGGAAGGGGAAATTATGGCACTTCGTCATAAGACATTGCCGATAGAGGGTGTGCAATTCCATCCAGAATCTATTATGACTTCTCATGGGAAAGAGCTGTTGCAGAATTTCATTCGTAAATACAGTCCAAGTGCGACATTATGTTAATTTACGTAAATGGTCAGTATGTAGAAGCAAGTGAAGCGAGAATTTCTCCTTATGATCATGGTTATTTATATGGTCTTGGAGTTTTTGAAACGTTTCGTATTTATAATGGTCATCCTTTCTTATTGGATGATCATTATAACCGTTTAATAGAGGCGCTGGATACATTGCAAATTAAATGGACAATGACAAAAAATGATGTGATGCTTATTTTGAAAGATTTACTCGCTAAGAATGAATTGAAGCATGCATATGTACGTTTTAATGTATCAGCGGGTATAGATGAAATAGGATTAAAAACGGAAATGTATGAAGAGCCTTCTGTTATTGTTTTTATAAAACCTTTAACAGCTCCAGGGGATGTAGTGGAAAAAGAAGGTGTTATTCTAAAACAAGTGCGAAATACACCGGAAGGGACATTTCGCCTGAAGTCTCATCACTATTTAAATAATATTTTAGGGAAGCGTGAAATTGGAAATGTTGTGAGTAAGGAAGGTATTTTCCTCACTGAAGCAGGTTATGTTGCAGAGGGCATTGTTTCGAATCTATTTTTTGTGAAAGGTGATGTTTTATATACACCTTCGTTAGAGACAGGGATTTTAAATGGTATCACTCGTGCGTTTATTATAAAGAGTGCTGAAGAATTAAATATAGAAGTAAAGGAAGGTTTCTTTACAAAAGATGAGCTACTTTCAGCGGATGAAGTCTTCGTAACAAACTCCATTCAAGAAATTGTTCCGCTTTATCGTATAGAAGCGCAGGATTTCCCGGGTAAAGTAGGAGTGGTTACAAAAAGTTTAATGTACCTTTATGGAATGCAAAGAGAGAAATTATGGAGCAGAAATGAATTACGAAGAGGAGATGTGTAGTTTGAAGTGGGATTATGATTTGCGCTGCGGCGAATATACATTGAATTTAAATGAAAAAACATTAATTATGGGGATTTTAAATGTAACACCAGATTCGTTTTCTGATGGTGGGAGTTACAACGAGGTAGATGCTGCGGTACGTCACGCAAAAGAAATGCAAGGTCAAGGTGCTCATATTATTGATATTGGTGGCGAATCTACTCGCCCAGGTTTTGCTAAAGTATCAGTAGAAGAAGAAATAAAGCGAGTTGTCCCGATGATTCAAGCAGTTTCAAAAGAAGTAAAATTGCCTATATCTATCGATACATATAAAGCTGAAGTTGCAAAGCAAGCAATTGAGGCTGGTGCTCATATTATTAATGATATTTGGGGAGCGAAGGCGGAGCCAAAAATTGCTGAAGTCGCAGCTCATTATGATGTACCCATCATTTTAATGCATAACCGCGATAATATGAATTATCGTAATTTAATGGCGGATATGATTGCTGATTTGTATGACAGTATTAAAATTGCTAAAAATGCTGGTGTGCCAGATGAGAATATTATTTTAGATCCAGGTATCGGTTTTGCTAAAACACCTGAGCAGAACTTAGAGGCGATGCGTAATTTAGAACAGTTAAATGTGCTAGGTTATCCGGTTCTCTTAGGTACTTCGAGAAAGTCCTTTATTGGGCACGTATTAGATTTGCCAGTGGAGGAACGTCTTGAGGGAACAGGAGCTACCGTTTGTCTTGGTATTGAAAAGGGCTGTGAGTTTGTTCGTGTCCATGATGTGAAAGAAATGGCGCGTATGGCTAAAATGATGGATGCGATGATTGGTAAGGGGGTAAGGTAATTGGATAAAATTTATATCCATGATATGGAGTTTTATGGTTATCATGGTGTGTTTCCAGAGGAGAATAAATTAGGTCAGAGATTTAAAGTTGACTTAACGGTGGAGTTGGATTTAAAGCGTGCAGGGGAAAGTGATGACTTAGAGCATTCGGTCAATTATGGAGAGCTTTTCGAATTATGTAGAAAAGTTGTTGAGGATAGAAAGTATAAGCTTGTGGAGAGTATCGCTGAAAATATTGCTGCAGATATATTAAAACAATATGAAAGTATTTCACGCTGTACAATTAAGGTAATTAAGCCGGATCCACCGATACCGGGTCATTATCGTGCTGTAGCAGTAGAAATTACGAGAGAACGTCCATGAACAATATAGCTTACATTGCATTAGGGTCAAATATTGGAGAGCGTTATACGTATCTAACTGAAGCGATTCAGTTTTTAAATAAAAATCCTTATATTCAGGTTGATGATATTTCATCTGTATATGAAACTGAGCCAGTTGGCTATACTGACCAAAGTTGCTTTTTAAATTTAGTTATAAAAATTTCTACCAATTTATCACCACAAGAGTTATTGAAAGTAACACAAAAAGTAGAAAATGACCTAGGAAGAAAAAGGGAAATTAGGTGGGGGCCGAGGACTATCGACCTTGACATTTTACTTTATAATCAAGAGAATATTGAAGCAGAGAATCTTATTGTTCCGCATCCGCGGATGTTTGAAAGAGCTTTTGTTATCGTTCCGTTGTTAGAGATTAATCAAGACATAAAACAAAACATTTCACGTTCACAAGTAGAAGAAATGAAAAGGCGAGAGGGAGTAACGGTATGGAAGCAGAAAAATGGGGAAGACGCATTCGTGCTTTTCGAAAGCTAAAAGGCTATACACAAGAAGGTTTTGCTAAAGAACTAGGGGTATCTGTATCTGTTTTAGGTGAGGTTGAGAGAGGGAATAGATCGCCTTCTCAAGATTTTGTAGTAGAAGTTGCTAAGGCATTAAATGTTTCGATAGAGGAATTAATGCCAAAGTGATTGTACAGGAAGGAGTAGGTTGATTGTTAAAGATTGCAAATATCGAGATGAAAAATCCGGTTGTACTAGCACCGATGGCGGGAGTGTGTAACTCTGCATTCCGTTTAACAGTAAAAGAATTTGGTGCCGGCTTAGTTTGTGCTGAAATGGTAAGTGATAAGGCAATATTACTTAATAATAAAAGAACATTAGATATGTTATATATCGACGAGAGAGAAAAGCCATTAAGTTTACAAATTTTTGGTGGAGAGAAAGAAACTCTTGTAGATGCTGCGAAATATGTAGATAAATATACGACAGCAGACATAATTGATATTAATATGGGTTGTCCAGTGCCGAAAATCGTTAAATGTGATGCGGGGGCAAGGTGGCTTTTAGATCCGAATAAAATATATGAAATGGTAGCAGCGGTTGTAGATGCTGTTGAAAAGCCGGTTACAGTTAAAATGCGTATCGGTTGGGATGAAGAACATATTTTCGCAATAGAAAATGCTAGGGCTGTTGAGCGTGCTGGTGGCCAAGCTGTGGCGGTTCACGGACGTACACGATTGCAAATGTATGAAGGAAAAGCGGATTGGGATATTATTAAACAAGTAAAACAATCTGTAAATATCCCGGTTATCGGAAATGGTGATGTCGCAACGCCGCAAGATGCAAAGCGTATGCTTGATGAAATTGGTGTAGATGGTGTTATGATTGGTCGTGCGGCTCTTGGAGATCCGTGGATGATTTATCGTACGGTAAAGTATTTGGAGACGGGTGAATTAATGCCGGAACCAACAGTGCGCGAGAAAATTGATGTATGTATGTTACATCTAGATCGTCTTATTGACTTAAAGAACGAAAGTGTCGCTGTAAGAGAGATGAGAAAACATGCAGCTTGGTATTTAAAAGGTGTTCGTGGTAATGCGAGTGTACGTAATGGTATTAATGCTTGTAACACACGGGAAGACCTTGCGAATGTGTTAGGTACATTTGTAGAAGAAGTGGAAGCGAAACAACAAACAATTTACGTTGGTTAATAATGGACATAGGAGATTGACATTCTTCTATACACTTCCTATAATTACGTGAAAGAAAGAAGAGCTGCCAGTTAGTTGCTGGCAGTTTTTCTAGTTGAGTAGAAAATGCTATACTGTATATATTGTAAAATTAAATAGAGCTGGAGTGATATCAATATCATGGATAACATGAACCACGAAGAATTAAACGACCAATTGATTGTTCGTCGTGAAAAGCTACATAATTTACGTGAACAAGGAATTGACCCGTTCGGTAAAAGATTTGAACGCACAAATTCAACAACTGATTTAGTGAGTCTATATGGAGAGTTCTCTAAGGAAGAATTAGAGGAGAAGGAAATCGCTGTTTCTATCGCTGGTCGTATTATGACAAAACGCGGAAAAGGGAAAGCTGGATTTGCACACGTTCAAGATTTACATGGACAAGTTCAAATTTATGTTCGTAAAGATGCTGTTGGAGATGACGAGTACGAATTATTTAAAACAGCAGATTTAGGTGATTTAGTAGGTATTGAAGGTAAAGTGTTCAAAACAAACGTTGGAGAACTTTCAGTAAAAGCAACAGGCTTTACGCTATTAACGAAATCTCTTCGTCCATTACCAGATAAATACCATGGATTAAAAGATGTTGAACAACGCTACCGTCAACGTTACTTAGACTTAATTACAAGTATGGAAAGTCGTGAAACGTTCGTTACTCGTAGTAAAATCATTCGTGAGATGAGAAGATACCTAGATGACAACGGTTATCTTGAAGTGGAAACACCTATGATGCATGCAATTGCAGGTGGAGCTTCTGCGCGTCCTTTCACTACACATCATAATGCGTTAGATATGGAATTATATATGCGTATCGCAATTGAGCTACATTTAAAGCGTCTTATTGTAGGTGGTTTGGAAAAAGTATATGAGATCGGCCGTGTATTCCGTAATGAGGGTGTATCAACTCGTCATAACCCTGAGTTTACGATGATTGAATTATATGAAGCATACGCTGATTATAAAGATATTATGAAGTTAACAGAAGATATGGTTGCTCATATCGCGAAAAAAGTACTGGGTACAACAACAATCCAGTATGGTGATTATGAAATTAATCTAGAACCAGAATGGACACGTCTTCATATGGTAGATGCGATTAAGCAATACTCTGGAGCTGATTTCTGGAATCCGATGAGTGTAGAAGAAGCACGTGAGCTTGCAAAAGAACATAATGTAGAAATTAAAGATACAATGGAAGTTGGTCATATTATAAATGAATTCTTCGAACAAAAAGTAGAAGATAAATTAATCCAACCAACATTTATTTACGGTCATCCGGTAGAAATCTCGCCGCTTGCGAAAAAGAATGATGAAGATCCAAGATTTACAGATCGTTTCGAATTATTTATCGTTGCGCGTGAACATGCAAATGCCTTCACTGAGTTAAATGATCCAATCGATCAAAAAGAACGTTTTGAAGCGCAATTAAAAGAGCGCGAACAAGGTAATGATGAAGCTCATATGATGGATGACGATTATATTGAAGCTCTTGAGTACGGTATGCCTCCTACGGGTGGATTAGGAATCGGTATTGATCGTCTAGTTATGTTATTAACAAATGCACCATCTATTCGTGATGTATTATTATTCCCTGCTATGCGCCATAAACAAGACTAAGCTTTGGAGATTTCTCCAAAGCTTTTTTTATTTGAGCATGAGTTGCGTGGGTATAGTAAATCTTGATAGTGCGAGAAATTATATTTATATAGAAGAAATGTGCTGTTTTTATACTTTTTTACTAAGTTAAAAATTTTATTAGAAAAACTATTGCATTTTAATAATCAAACTGGTATATTTATATTCGTTGCCACGAAAGGTAACAAACAAAACAAACAAAAAACAACTTATTGAAAAAAGTTGTTGACGAAAATATAACGAAATGTTATATTGATAAAGTCGCTTCTGAGCGACGAAGTAGTTCTTTGAAAACTGA
>NZ_QPET01000027.1:0-40515 GCF_008368855.1 Bacillus sp. TE8-1
AAGGTTTCTTTTTAAGCTAATACTTGTACATATAGCGATATTATTTTATCATTTTATATAGAGTAAGATTTTGTAAGGGAAAGGAACTGTGTATGAATAAGCAAAGAATTTATAGTATAGTAGCAATTCTGCTATTTGTTGTAGGTGGCGTATTAATTGGAAAGCCATTTTATGATGGATATCAGGCTGAAAAGAAACAGACTGAAAATGTGCAGGCTGTTCAAAAGATGGATTATGAAAAGCATGAGACGGAATTTGTAGATGCTTCCAAAATTAATCAACCAGACTTGGCGGAAGTAGCGAATGCATCATTAGATAAGAAACAAGTAATTGGTCGTATTTCGATTCCAAGTGTTTCAGTAGAACTGCCTGTTTTAAAAGCTTCTACTGAAAAAAACTTATTATCAGGTGCAGCGACAGTAAAAGAGAATCAAGTTATGGGAAAAGGAAATTACGCATTAGCAGGACATAATATGTCTAAAAAAGGTGTTTTATTTAGTGATATAGCTTCTTTGAAAAAAGGCGATAAAATCTATTTGTATGACAATGAAAATGAATATGAGTATACGGTTACTGGTGTATCTGAAGTAACTCCTGATAAGTGGGAAGTTGTAGAGGATCATGGGAAAGATGAGATAACGCTTATTACATGTGTATCTGTAAAGGATAATTCTAAGCGTTATGTTGTTGCTGGTGATTTAGTAGGAACGAAGGCGAAGAAGTAAAAAAGAAGGTGAACTCTTTAAAGAGTTCACCTTCTTTTTTTACTAATGTTGAGAAATAATAGAATATTTTGGTTTTTATTCAAATATTATTATATTTATGTATAATAAAGTTAGGATTCTATATTTTAGGAGGAACAAGAGTGAGACAACAGGTGAAGAAACTTCTTTTAACAACGAGTATAGCGTTATTGGTAGCTCCAATTTCAGCTTATGCACATCCAGGGCGTACAGATGCTAATGGCGGACATACGTGTCGTACAAATTGTGAGAAATGGGGATTACAGTACGGGGAATATCATTATCACAATAAACCAGCTTCTAGTAGTGGCGCAACGAGCCCAGCTCCTAGCCAGAATAATAATAGTGCTGTAGAAGCTGAGAGACAAGCAGAAGCACAGCGCAATACTGAGGCGGAAAAACAACGTGCTGCAGAAGCGCAACGCAACGCTGAGGCGGAAAAACAACGTAATGCAGAAGCACAGCGTAAAGCTGAAGAAGAGAGACAACGTGTAGCCGAGGAACAAAGAAAAGCTGAAGAGGCACGTAAGCAAGAGGAAGCGCAGCGCCAAGCTGATATGGAAAAAGGTCAACTTGAAGGTCAAAAGAATGGAGAAACTGATTTTAAAGCAGGAAAAAATGATGCAGAAGTGCATGTAGCTGGAAAATCTGATGCATATAAACAAGCGTTTAAAGCGACTTATGCAGCCGTATGGTCTTTAGAAGAGCAGAAGAAAACGCATTTTGAAAAAGGAAAAGAACAAGGTTTAGCACAAGAGACGATGGACGATAGTCAAGTTGCTCCAGAGTTTAAGGTAAACTTTGCAGACGGATTCAAAGTAGGGAATAAAGAAAGAACAGAAAAAATTGAAAAAGAGCAAGCTGAGTTAGGGGAAAAGACAGGGAAAGAACTAGCTGAAAAGAATCCTGGGAATAGAGAGAAAGAAGTATACGTGAAGGCATATGAAACAGCGTATGAAAAAGGCTATAAGTCTACAAAAAAGGCAGTAGAAAAGGCTGGCTATAAGTATGCATTTGAAAACTATGATTTAAAAGTTCCTGCTAAGTATGAAAGAAATGAATTGTTAAAGAAATGGTTTACTGAAGGATTTAAATCGAATAAAAAAGCAGCGGAAATTCGAGAAGAAGGGTATAAAAAGGGAGACAGCTGGTTCTCATTCTTCTATAAGAGTTTCGTACCAAGTGAATATAAAGAACATAAAGAGCTGTACGAACAAGCAATTGAAAAAGGTAAAACAGCATAAAAAAAGATGAGGAGAAATTCCTCATCTTTTTTAATCCATCCATTTCACTAATTTCTTAGAAATTAATAATAAAACACAACCTAGTACAATTGCCACAGCGCCAATAACCGTGAATACTTCAGCGTATCCAAGTGAAGTTGTGAAGCTTGCAAGTTGTCCGCCTAAAATGTTGGCGATACCTGAACTTGCTAGCCATACACCCATTAGTAAAGATGCTAATTTTACCGGAGCAAGCGCACTAACCATTGATAGTCCGACAGGTGATAAGAATAGCTCACCTAACGTATGGAAAAGATACGTAAAGACGATAAACAGTAAGTTTGCTTTTTCTGTAATGTTATGTTCATCACTACCTGTTTTTAATGTAGCGATAACGAGAATGATATAACCGATACCGAGCAAGATCATACCAAGTCCCATTTTAGTTGGGATTTTTAAATCACCCTGCTTGCGAGTTGCAAGTTTTGCCCATAATGCAGAAATGACTGGAGCAAGCAAAATAATAAATAATGGATTGACCGATTGGAACCAAGATGTTGGAACTTCCCATCCGAACACAGAGCGGTCTACAAATTTGTTTGTATATAATGTTAATGAGCTACCAGCTTGTTCAAAGCCAGCCCAGAAGAAGACAACGAAGCATGTTAAAATGACGATAACTGCGGTACGTTGTTTTTCTTTTTTTGTTAACGGTGTATCTCCTACTGATGGTTGTCCAGCAGCTGTTTGTAAATCGCGAGTTGGTTTTTTACCGATATTACCAAGGAAGCGATTTGATAGTGTTGTAAATAAAATTTGTCCAATGATCATTCCGATTGAAGCGGCTAAGAAACCGTAACGGAATCCGTAATGTACAACGCCATCAACTGTTGTTTTGAATAAATTTTCTGATAAAAATCCGCAAACGAGTGGAGCTAAAAATGACCCGACGTTAATACCCATATAGAAAATGGTAAATGCACTATCACGTTTTGGATCGTTCTCTTCGTATAATTCCCCAACCAGTGTAGAGATGTTCGGTTTGAAGAATCCGTTACCGATAATAATAAGCGCTAATCCGAGGTATAGGCCTAATTGGTTTTGCAAGGCAAATAGTGTAAGGTTACCGATTGCCATTGTTATACCACCAATTGTAATCGCTTTTCGTCTACCTAGAAAACGATCTGTTAAGTATCCACCAATCATTGGTGTGAAATAACAGGCTCCAGTGTAAAATCCGTAAATAGAGAGTGCCCATGCGGGACTAAACCCAAGACCACCGCTTACTAAAGCTGTCGTTAAATATAATGTTAATAATCCTCGTAATCCATAGTAACTAAATCTTTCCCACATTTCTGTAAAGAAGAGTAAGTATAAACCTGGAGGATGTTTCTTTTTTCTTTGTTGTTCTCTTTCTAGTTGTATCGCTGATTCCATGTTATTTTCCTCCTGACAC
This sequence comes from Bacillus sp. TE8-1, assembly GCF_008368855.1. Lineage (NCBI taxonomy): Bacteria > Bacillati > Bacillota > Bacilli > Caryophanales > Bacillaceae > Bacillus > Bacillus sp. TE8-1. The sequence continues at coordinate 3,423 of NZ_QPET01000027.1, forward strand.
AAACAAAAACAAAGTTAATAATTTTGTACATTTAATATTTTACCTTATTAACTATTATAAGTCAATAAAGGTTGATTTTTCAGAAGAAATTGGAAAAGAGGAATAGCTATAGAATGGGTGTTTCTTTTGTGATAGACTATGGACTATGTTTTCTTTGCAAGGAAGCGGGTTATTGTACTTTTTTATATGTGAAATTGATTTCATAAAAGATGAAATTAAAGAAGGAGAAAGAAATGAAATTGTTACAGAAAAAAGAAATTTTACTTATTAGCCTTATGTTATTCTCTATGTTCTTTGGAGCAGGGAATCTTATATTTCCACCTTTCCTTGGGTATGAAGCAGGAGAACATGTTTGGATTTCATTAGTAGGGTTTATTATATCAGCAACAGGTCTTCCTATATTAGGTGTTATCTCTATTGCAAAAGCAGGAAGTTTTCAAACGTTAGCGGGTAGGGTTCATTCTTCATTTGCAATTATTTTTCCATGTATCGTGTATGTATTTATTGGACCTGGGCTTGGTATACCACGTGCGGGAAGTTTAGCCTTTGAAATGGGGCCAGGTCAGTTATTCCCTGAAGCAGGAAACGGATTATTATTGTTTTACACAGTTATTTTCTTTAGTATTGTTTACTGGTTAAGTTTATCACCATCTAAACTAATGGGGTTGTTTGGAAAAGTCTTGACGCCATTATTATTATGTATGATTGCACTCATTTTTATAAAGAGTATGTTTACAACAGTAGGAGATATGAAAGAACCAATAGGGAACTATGGCCAAGCTCCTATGTTTCAAGGGTTTTTAGATGGATATTTAACAATGGATGCGTTAGCTGCTTTAATCTTTGGAATTGTTATTGCAAATGCATTACGTGCAAAGGGTATTGAAGATGATAAAGGTTTAGCGAAATATATGAGTATTGCTGGAATTGGGGCAGGACTATTATTATCGATTATTTATGTCATCCTTGGATATGTGGGGGCAATTAGTGGCTCATTAGGAACATTTGATAACGGTGCGAAAGTGTTAGCACAAGTTATGATTACATTATTTGGACAGGGCGGAGTCGTTTTATTAGGTCTTATTTTTACTATCGCGTGTTTATGTGTTTCAATTGGACTTGTTACGTCTTGTAGTCAATTTTTTGCGAGTGCATTTCCGAAAGTATCTTATAAATTGTGGGCATTTATAGTAAGCGTTGTTAGTATGATTTTAGCTAATTTAGGGTTAACGCAAATTTTAAAAGTATCAGTACCAATTCTTGGATTTATTTATCCAATTGCGTTAACGCTTATTATTCTAGGGTTATTCCATCAGTATATTGGGAAGTATGCATACGTATATGCAGTAACTGTTTGGATTGTAGCAATATTTAGTGCAATTGATATTTTAAATAAAAATGTAATGATGAATCAGTGGACGTCAGTATTAAAATACATTCCGTTTTATACAGAAGGTGTTGGGTGGATTGTTCCAGCTATTATAGGCATGTGTCTTGGTTTTATCGTTAGTATTGCTTTAAATAAGAATAAATGAGTAAAAAGGTGTTTTCCTATTTTGGGAAGACACCTTTCTTTTTTTGGAAAAATACTATTGAAAATGAATAGACTAAGAGTATGATAAAGATAATTGGTAATATATAGGTTTAATGAGAGTTACGAATAAGGGGGTAGCATATGAAGAAGGATTTGGATAAGAAAATAGAAGCACTCGAAACGGCAATTGAAACGATTCAAGAAGCACTTGCTGAATTAAAGGTGAAGCAAAGGGAAATCGAAGTAGAAAACGCTCAGCAACATGTTAGTAAGGAAAAGAAGGAATATATTGAAACGGTAATGGAGGAAAAGCCAAAAGAAGAAATAGTTACGATAAAAGAGCCTGTGCAAGAACGTGAGGTAAAACAAGTAGATATATCGGCTTTTAAACCAGAGCCATTTAATATTATTAAGTTTTGTCAGACGTGGTTACCGCGTGTATTTGTCGGTATTATGTTGCTTGGAGTGATCTGGTTATTTAAAGCAGGGGTAGATGCTGGTTTATTAACACCAGCGATACGAATTGTGTTTGGTATCGCATTATCTATCGGGTTGTATTATATAGGAGATATTCAAATTAAAAGAGAGCGGCAAGCGTTAGGATTAGTATTAGCTGGAGGAAGTATTACCGGGATTGTTCTAACGACGTTTGCAGCACATTATTTGTATGCATTTATTCCGGCAAGTGTCGCGTTTCTCTGTAATATTGCATGGGTTATTTTAGGTATTTATTTAGCGAAAAGATATCAATCGGAATATCTCACTATTTTCGTAGCGGTCGGTGCGTTCTTCGTACCATTCTTGTTAAATAGTACGACTCCTAATCCTTATATTTTCTTTGGATATGAGACAGTATTAACACTTAGTTTATTATGGTATGCGTTGAAAAATCGTTATAAATACTTATATATGATTTCTTACGCTGTTGCTGCCATTGTCCTTTTCGTTTTCTTTGCTGTTATGTCAATGTTAGTAGAGAACTTGCAAATACAGTTAACGATTGTATATGGTTTGATTCATTTACTATTATTTTGGCATATGTTTACGGAGAGAAGTTTTATACCAGAGCCACGTTTGGCGATATTTAGTGCGAATGCAGTGTTCTTTATACTAGCTATTTCAAAAATACCTGATTTTACAACATGGGGATTGATTATTAGTGCATTCGTACATGCCGCTATGTTCGTATGTGAATATAGGAAAAATAGACATTCTACATTTACAAATCTCTTATTTGGTTTCGCAATGGGAGCATTTAGTTTAGCAATTTTATATGAGTATAGTTTAGTGAATGCAGCGATTGTACTATTGTTACAAGGTTTCCTCGGCATGGTCACTTCTATTAAAGTAAAACAACAGATAAAATTGTATGTTAGTGCGACGGTTTACGCAATTGGAATGATACAGACTATTTTTAGCCCGTTTGATCAATTTATTTCGGCAGGCTTTGTTGCTCATCTTATTTTAATAGGAACGTTCTATTATTGCATGAGAGAAGCGAAAGAAGTATTAGCGAGCTTCGGCAAATATATGTATTCTATAGTGCTCTATTGGTTTATGATAATTGTATTTATTACAATTACGAGAATCGGTGAAGTTTTATCTACAGATGGAAGCGTAATTAGTGTATCAGTATCGTTATTATGGATGGTATATGCATTATTTGCGGTTTGGTTTGGAAGAAATAGAAATATGAATGAAATATTATATGCTGGTTTAGTCGTTTTAGTCGTAACGGTAGGGAAGTTATTCTTACTTGACTTACCAGAGGTATCGATGATGATTAGGGCAGTGTTATTCCTAATCGTCGGTAGTATAGGTATCGTTATTTCAAGAATGTTTTTCTCGAAGGAAGAGAAGTGAGAAGAAGGCAATCCATGTATGGATTGCCTTTTTTATTATTTCTTATTAATCGTTACAGTTTCATTATATTTCGTTGTTGTATTTTGGCGTAGACGAAGCGTTGCTTGTCCAGTTGTATTTGAATCAATCTGTACATTTACAACTTTCTCAGCAGAGCCTAAGCTGTTTGTTGTGAAAGAAAATGCACTACTATATCCGAAAGTAGATGGCCAAGTGCCGTTTGCATTTTGTACTTTAGCCACTTGTGTTCCACCAGTAGTGAAGATACCTAAAGAATAGTTGTTATACGTTGTATTAGGTAGTAAGTTATTTACTTGAATCTTCATTTGGAAAATTTCATTGTTTGGTAGAATGCTAGGGTGTGTAACGACGTAGTCGCTTGTTGTTACCGCACCGTTATAACCGTATGAACCTGGTTTAAAAGTATTTGTATTAAACCATTGATAACCTGCATTTGGTGCACTCCAAGGTTCAGGTTGTGGTTCTGTTGATAAGTTTGGCTGTTCAAATGTTTGTAGAGCTGTAGGTGAATCAAGTTGTAAACCATTTACTTGATCTAAACTTGTAAATGTCTCTTTATTTGATAACCAATTTACGATGTTTTCTAATAAAATCGCATCGTTTTCTTCTTTATAACCATCGTAAGTTTTCTTTGTTTGACCAGAATCTTCACGAACGTATTTTGGCGTAGCATCTTCAACAGGAGAAGAGTCACCAATAAAGGCAGCTTTTCCAAGTCCTACTTTTGCGATAGCAGCATATGGGCCTTCTGCAATACCACCGCCATTATAAACGCCACTATCAACAGCGTTATTCCATTTTGATGGATTTTCTGGAAGGTAAACAAGTCCTTTTGCTAGTTTTGGGTTTGTAATTGCTAGAGTAGAACCAGCATGCATTGCTACAGACGAAACACCTTTTGTAATTCCGAAAGATTGTTCAGGCGATACAATTGTTTTCGCTGAAACATCACCAAGTGCATTGTAGCGGAAGCGAATACCGAAGTTGTCAGAGAGCCAATCAGAGCTTTCTACTCCTTGCATAGCTTGTGAATTTGCTTCTTCATTAGACATTCCTTTTGCTGGATTATCCCAAGCACCGCGTCTATATCCATTAAATACTTCAGAAGAGTCCCAGCGATTTTTATTACGATCTGCATTGTAATGATCAGCAATAAAGAAGATACTACCACCATTTTTTACATATTGTAACATAGCGTCCTGCTCAGATTTTTTGTAAGGAATATTAGCTTCTGGAATGATAAATACATTGTAATCTTTTAAGTCTTCGTACGTAATAGGTGTTGATTTACGAAGTTCCTTTACGTGATATCCGTTTTTTGCAATGCCGTTTCCGAAGTCAGAAAAGCCGCCGTCAATAACCCAGTCAGCTGTCCCAGCAGTTTGACCGTGTGTATTATCGAATAATACTTTCTTCCCATTGTTTTGATTTACAACTTTTGCAGCAATTTCAGGAGCTGGGTCTACAGAGCTTTCGGCATAAGTAGACGGTATGAACGAGGTCCCTATACTTAGTGTAATTGCTGTTGCTAAAGAAAATGTAATCCATTTTTTATTCTTCATAGAAGAATCCCCCTAATAATAAATATATGTGCTTTAATAATGTAATTTATTTTTCTGTAAAAATAAAGACGGAAAACATAAAAAATATTAAAAAATTGTAAAAATACCGTGAATTTTGTTGAGAAATATTTATATAGATATAAAAACATCCCTTCCAAGTAATAAGGAAGGGATGTTTTGCTTAACTAATTTTTGAGTTAGGTGTTTCATCAATCTTATGAAACCCTTTCATGTAATATACGATTGCTAAGCCGATAAGCCAAATTGGGCCGACAATCAATGCAATTCGTGTATCTTCTGAATACGCCATTATACCTAATACTAATACAAGGAAAACGAGTGAGAAATATGAGCTTAATGGGTATAAAGGCATTTTATACGATAACTTTTGTTTATTTTGAGTAGGCAAGCTTTTACGGAATTTAATTTGAGCGACTAATATAATTCCCCAAGTCCAAATTGCACCGAAAGTTGAAATGCTAGTAAGCCATGTAAATACCTTTGCAGGTACGAGATAGTTTAATATAACACCAATTAGTAAAACGATAGCAGTTGCTACAATTCCTTGGCTTGGAATGCCATTTTTATTTAAAAGACCAAATCTTTCAGGAGCTTTTTTCTGCTGAGCTAATGTATATAGCATACGGCCTGTACTAAATAAACCACCGTTACAAGAAGAAAGAGCTGCTGTTAATACGACAAAGTTAATAATACCTGCTGCTTTTGCGATACCAATTTGTTGGAATGTTAATACGAATGGACTGCCTTTCTCACCAAGTTCGTTCCATGGATAAATTGCCATCATAACGAATAATGCCCCAACGTAAAAGAGTAGAATTCTCCAAAATACGTTATCGATTGCCTTTGCGAGTGTTTTCTTCGGATTTTGAGCCTCACCAGCTGTAACACCGATTAATTCAACGCCTAAATAAGCGAATAGTACCATCTGCATGGAGAGTAGTAACCCAGAAAATCCATTTGGGAACCAGCCACCATGTGACCAAAGATTTGAAATACCAGTAGCGATACCGCCGTTTCCGAATCCGAATAAAATAATACCAGCTCCGACCACTATCATACAGATAATTGTGACAATTTTAATGAGAGCAAACCAAAACTCAAGTTCTCCAAATACTTTTACCGATAAGAAGTTAAAAGCGCTCATTAATAATAGAGCAAGTAATGCCCAAGTCCAGCGCGGGATATCTGGGAACCAGTACTGCATGTAAATACCAGCTGCTGTAATCTCAGCCATACAAGTAACAACCCATAAGAACCAGTAATTCCAACCAGTAATATAACCAGCAAGTGGTCCAATATAATCATATGCATATTTACTAAAAGAACCAGCAACAGGTTGTTCAATTGCCATTTCCCCAAGCGCTCGCATAATGAAAAAAATAACGAGACCGGCAATCATATAGCCTAGCAAAATAGAAGGACCTGCTAGTTTAATGGCGGAAGCGGATCCTAAAAATAGTCCAACGCCAATAGCTGAGCCCAGTGACATTAAAGTAATATGTCGTTCTTTTAAACCACGATTTAAAGTTCCAGATTTGTTTGTGTGCTGCATAAGAAGAATCCCCCTTGTAGAGTGAACGATATTTGAATGCGTTTGCTAAATATTTAACTATTTCAAATTATAAAACATTTCTATCTGTTATGCTACAAAAATAATCATAATGAACTGTACTACATCTGTACTTGTCAGACTTAAACTTAAAATTCGAACTATTAGGGAATATATTGACTCTTCTTTTTATTGATTGTTAAGATTAAGTATTATATTTTCTCACATACTAGTAAGAAAAAGAATGTGTGATAATAATTCAGGTGTAGGAAGGGTACATAAGCATGTTTCAATTACAAAAATATAACACTTCTGTGAAGCAAGAGTTTTTAGCTGGCATCACAACTTTTTTTACATTTGCGTATATTCTTGTCATCAATCCAAAAATATTATCTGATGCAGGTGTACCATTTGACCAAGCGTTTACAGCAACAATTATTGCAACCGTTGTTGGAACAGTAGGTATGGCGATTTTCGCGAATTACCCGATTGTTATTGCTCCAGCTATGGGAATGAATGCATATTTTGCTTATTCTGTTGTACAGAAGGCAGAAGGGATTACATATGTAGTTGCCTTTTCAGCTGTATTTGTAACGGGGATTATTTTTCTTTTATTATCTTTTACTTCGTTTAGGCAAAAGTTAATTTTAGCAATTCCTGATAGTTTAAAGCATGCAATTGCAGGTGGAATTGGACTATTTATTGCTTTTATTGGATTGCGCCTTTCTGGAATTATCGTGGATCATCCGTCTAATTTAGTTACGATTGGTGATTTTCATTCCCCAGCTGTTATTTTAACTTTAATTGGTTTAATATTAGCGGCGGTATTAATGACATTGCGTGTGAGTGGTGCATTATTTATTAGTATGATTGTGACAGGAATTATTGCCTTCTTTACAGGGCAATTGAAGTTTGCTGATAAAATTGTGGCGATGCCTCATTTACCAGAGGGTATCATCGTTTCAAACCCAATCAATGCCTTTTCAGATGTAATTGAATACGGATTATACGGCGTTGTATTTTCATTTTTACTTGTACTTTTATTCGATACAACAGGTGCATTACTTGGTTTAATTAAACAAGCAGGTTTAATTACAGACAATACAGAGAAGCGTTTTGGTAAAGCGTTTATTGCAGATGCAATTGGCGGGACTACAGGTTCTATCTTTGGAACAAGCCCAACAGCAGCGACGATTGAATCCTCAGCAGGTATTGCTGCAGGTGGTAAAACTGGATTAACAGGGATTGTAGTTGTTGGTCTAACAATTATAACGGCATTTTTTAGTCCTGTTATTGCTTCTTTATCAAGTGTAGCCGCTATTACAGCTCCTTCATTAATTATAGTAGGTAGTTTAATGGCACAAAGCATTCGAGATATTAATTGGAATGAATTTGAAGATGCGTTACCAGCATTTTTAATTTTTATAGGTATTCCGTTAACATCTAGTATTGCGAATGGAATTGCAATTGGATTTTTAGTGTATCCAGTCTTGAAAATTGTGAAAGGGAAAGGGATGGAAGTGCATCCGTTACTATACTTATTTACAATTTTATTTGGATGTCATTTATTCTTATAATATAGGAGAGGGGGCTTCTTATGAGGGGCTCCTTTTTTGTGTATAATAAAGTGAAACTTAAATTAGTAATGTAAAATATAAATTACTTATTGGAATATATATTATAATAAGGGTGGAGGAGAAAGAAACAGTAAACAAAAACATAGACAAAAGTAGGCATATATAGTGAAAAGTAATTAGGAAACAATATAAACCGAAAGAATTTTCAGAAATGCTTAATGTCTCTGTTAAGACATTGCAAAGGTGGGACAATCAAGGTGTTTTACCTGCTTACCGAAACCCAAAAGGAAGAAGATATTATACAGAAGAACAGTATAAGAAATATATGGGTATTCAAGAAGAACTTGTTCAGGATTTAATATCTATCATTCATGTATTTAGCTGTAGAATATATGGGTTGAGAAAATACAAAAAGAAAATGTCGGAGGATGAAGACTTATGAAAAGAGCATATTTAATAGAAATCAAACCGACAACTGAACAAATTAGTAAAATCCGTCAAACTATTGGGGTGTGTCGATATGTATATAACCTGTATATCTCTAAAAATAAAGAGGTATATGAGTCGGAGGGGAAATTTCTTAGTGGTTATGACTTTTCCAAATGGTTAAACAACATTCATACAAAAGAGTGTGACCAGTGGATTAAAGAAGTGTCGAGCAAAGCGGTAAAACAAGCGATTATGAATGGAGATAAAGCTTTTAAGCGGTTTTTTAAAGGTTTATCTAAGTTTCCACGATATAAAAAAAAGAAGAAGCAAGATGTGAAGTGCTACTTTCCGAAAAACAACAAAACAGATTGGACAGTAGAAAGACATAGAGTAAAAGTCCCTACAATTGGTTGGATAAGGTTAAAAGAGTATGGATATATTTCAAAAAATACAACTGTAAAAAGTGGTACAGTATATCAAAGAGCAGGAAGATACTATGTGTCTATACTCTGTGAAGTGAAAGAGGTAAAACCAAATGCAACTCTCAATACAGTAGGTCTAGGAATTGATTTGGGAATTAAAGACTTCGCTGTACGTAGCGATGGAAAAACTCACAAAAATATAAATAAAACAGTACAAGTAAAAAAGATAGAAAAATGGTTAAAACGTGAACAACGCTCTTTATCACGCAAATTTGAAAATATAAGAAAGAGAGGTGAACAACCTGTTACTAATAAAAGAGCGAATATAAACAAAAATATTCTTAGGGTGCAACAACTACATGCTAGGCTAGCAAATATTCGATTAGCGTATGTAAAGTCTATTGTAAATGATGTGGTGAAAACCAAGCCAACGTTTATTGTAGTAGAAGATTTGAATGTGAAAGGTATGATGAAGAACAAACATCTATCTAAAGCTGTAGCGCAACAATGTTTTTATGCTTTTAAAACATGGTTATTAACGAAATGTAGGGAATATGGAATTGAACTACGGCAAGTGGACAGATTCTATCCATCTTCTAAAATGTGTTCATATTGCGGTCAAAAAAAGTCGGATTTAAAGCTGTCTGACCGAGTATATACATGTGAATGTGGCAATGTAATAGATAGAGATTTAAATGCGTCAATCAACCTTTTACAAGCAAAAAAATATACAATACTAACGTAAATAGATTGTATATATGTACGGTGGGCTACATCGGAATTTACGCCTGTGAAGTGTCACAGCAAACTGTAGTAGCAAGTGATTAGCGAGGCAGGGCACGTAGAAGCAGGAATACTCTAAGAATATACATTTGTCTATATTTTTAGTAGCAGGAACATGAATGGCTGTAAGTAAAATAAAAGTCGCGCGTGTTCAATTAGATTTAACACAGCAACAATTAGCAGAAAAAGTAGGCGTTACAAGGCAAACGATTAGTTTAATTGAGAAGGGGAAATACAATCCATCTTTAGATTTATGTTTAAAAATTTGTTATGCAGTAGATAAAACGTTGAATGATTTGTTTTGGGAGGAAAAGGAGTGGTAGGATGAAAATCGTGAAAGATGAACGTTTAATAATTGAAGGGTTAAAACATATTAGATTAGCTTTCATCTTACAAAATATCGTCATACTAGCTATCGTCTTTTACCGCTATGTCTTGCAAGGGGCAGGATATGAAAGTGTTTCGGATTTATTAATGGTATTTATGGGCGGGATAATAATTATTAACTTTTTAAATCTGAAAAATTCAGTGGAAGTGTATGAGCATACGGGCGGAGTGTCGCGTCGTTATTTTATGAAGCTATTATTCATTCCGGTAGGTATTATTATTGGGATTTTAGCTATTTGTATCGTTGTAACACCAGATATTTCGATAAAGGAAATTAGTATGACAGGACTTATTATGTTTGCTTGTTTTTTAGTTCCAAGTTTGTTTATATACATATATATGAAAAAAATAAAAAGAGAAGATTGAAATATAAGAAAGGCTTTCCCATATTGAGGAAAGCTTTTCTCATATTCTTTTATATAGTACTTTATGAAGGCCAATCGGTTCAATTTCAAAGATTTCACCATATTCCTGGAAGCCTAAGTGCTTGTAATAGTCAGCTACAGTAATTCGGCCATTACACCATAATATATTTGCTTGGCGTTCTTGCAAGATTTGTTCCGCCTTCTGAATTAAGGAGCTTCCAGCACGGTTGTTTCGAAATGCAGGTAATGTTGCCATTCCTCGTAGACGATAATGAATACCCGTTGGTAAGTCGGGATATATTTCTTTTGAGAAGGAAGCGATACTAATTAGTTCATCGTTTATAAATGCGCCTAAGTGGAAGGTGTCTGTTTCATAATCGGAAGGGTATTTACAATCTGCTAATGTTTGATTGGGGCGTAAAATTTTTTGACGTAATACGTAAGTTTCAGATCCCTCAATATTTTTCACGGTAATCATATTAACATCCTTTCTTATAACGCTTTTTCTGTTAATTGTATAAAGAAATAGGCAGGTGCGGCGAGAAGTCCGAGTATGCTAGCAGTTCCGAGAAGGAGTGAAAGTAGAAGACAAGAATATTTTATTCCATTCGATTTTTTCCATCCGTAACTACAAATCTCAATACTAACACCGATGAGAATAATGGCAACGAGTATTTCGGCTAATAATAAGAGAGCTAAAGTTATAATAGACATAATGTAATCCATCCCCATAATATGTGATAGTAACATTTTACCATATGAAATGGAAAAAAATGCCCCTCAATTATGTGAGGGGCATTTTTTTATTCTAATATGTTTTTTAGTGTATCGATATGTTCTTTTGAGCCTGTTACAAGTAATGTATCACCGTGTTGTAGTCTTGTATCCCCATGTGGGATTAATGCTTTATTTCCACGATAAATTTGAATGACTAGTACATCACCTAAAAACGGAAGGCGACGAAGTGCAACGCCGTTATATTTATTGCTCCGTAGTTCAACTTCACGGACTGTTTCGTTTGCTGTTGTAATTAAGCGAACGAGACTAGGTTTATCAATAAGCGCACGTAATAAAATACGTGTAGAGTTAATTGTTGAGAATACAGCGATATGTTCTTGCGTTGCTTTTTCTTGTAGAAGTGGATCTTCTACACTTGCAATAACATGTTCAACACCTAGCTCTTTTGCATGTTCTGCCAATAATAAGTTTTGTTCATCATCACTTGTTGCAACAACGACGCGATCTGCATCAAATGCTGTTTGTTCAGTTAATGATGCGATTGTGATGTCATCCAATTTCACGATAGGGAAGTCGTGCGATTTCGCTTCTTCATCATTTATTTTGTTTTGACGCATCATATATAGCGTTACGTCATAATCTTCTCGTTTTAAATCTAGTGATAACGGAAGGGTAATTCTGCTCGCGCCAATAATAGCTACTTTTGGTTTTGGTGTTTCTACTTTTGGGAACATTTTTTTAAACAATATAGGTGCAAAAATACAAGTAATAACTGCGCTTAAAATAAGAGAGGCAGATAAACTTGGACTGATGATCTCCAGTTTTTCACCAATTTGTGCAGCCGCAATAACTAAAGAAAGTGTCGATGTTAATAAAATTGCACTTCCAAGTACGATATTACGTGGATACCATTTTCTTAAGACGAGTGATGGTAAGAGTTTTGAAATAAAGAGTCCTACAATTAAGATTGGGATCATTAGCATGCTAGAAGGTTCTTTGAAAATAGACCACACCTCTAGATTTACACCAACCATTACGAAGAAAATAGGGATGAAGAAACCATAGCCGATAGAATCAAGTTTTTCCACCATATCTTCATTTGGTGATAATAACGATACAAGTACACCTGCTAAGAAGGCGCCTAAAATATTTTCTGCTCCAACAGATTCCGATAACCCAACTAAGATTAAAATGAGTGCAAAAACAGCTCGTGTATCAATTTGTACACTACCAGCTTTTAAACTATCTAAGTATGGAATGTTTTTAAAACGTTTTGCAACGAAGTAAATAACAATACCAGCGCCGAATAGAAGAAGAAGAAGCCACATGCTTTGGCCGCTTTCGGAATTTAATCCGACGAATACAGCGAGTAAAATCATTGTAACTAAATCCGCAATAACAGCGACTAATAAAATGATTTGCCCAATTGCTGTTTTTCCTAAGTTATTCTCTTTTAATGTTGGTACAACAACACCTAAAGAAATAGTTGAAATAATTAAAGTCATGAACATTGCATTATCTACGAATCCTAGCCATACGAATAGTAATGATAGGGCATAAGATAAGATGAAAATAAATAAGAAGATAATGCTTGCTGCTTGGAATGTGTTTGGTTCGTTTGTCGTATTCTTTTTCCCTTTTTGTTTAAAGATAGAAAAATCAATTTCTAAACCGCTTAAGAACATGAGGAAGATAAATCCTAATGTTGATAAAACTTGAAGCCATATATCTGGCTCAATAATATTAAACCCACTTTTACCTACAAAGATTCCTGCGATGATTTCTGCAACAACGACAGGAAGTGCTTTTAATTTAAAGCGTTGTAACAAAAGGGGAACGAAAAACGCGATTGCAACGACAACCATAAGTGATAGAACAGAAGTGTGATGTTCCATTGCGTTCTCTCCCTTCAAATAAATATAGTACCTATTTAGCCATATAATAGGTAGAAAAGCAACGCATATGGATTCGATTTCATAAAGAAAGAGTTTTCTTAACATTTGTCATAATAAGTATATTTTTCATGATTCTGTTGTTAATTCCGTAATGTGGATGTAATAGGGGAGAGCATAAAAAAAGACTGCTGAGGAATCTCAGCAGTCTTTTTCATGTACATTACATTGAGAAGAAGATCCATACAGTTAAACCAACTGTTGCAGTTGCAACGAAGAAACTGTAGATCATAGTAAGAATTTGAACTCTTCCTTCTCCTTCTTTTAAATGCATGAACATAATTAATTGTAACAATGCTTGCGCAACAGCCATTATGATAATAGTTGTTAAGACTGTTGAAAGTGGCAATGTTGTGTAAAGTGCCACGTATAACGCTAGAAACGTTAATGCAAGCGATAAAATAAATCCGAAAACGTGTGACCAAGGGAATCCGCTATGCGCATGTCCGTTTGCTTGATTGTTGTTTTGAGCCATTTACGCCACCATCCCGTTCAAGTAAACTAGTGTGTAAATAAAGACCCAAACAAGATCAAGGAAATGCCAGTATAAGCTGATAATGAATACTTTACGAGCTGTAACTGGTGTTAAACCTCGTTTTAAAATTTGGATAATAACACAAATTGCCCAAATGATACCGCCTGTTACGTGGGCTCCATGCGTTCCAAGAAGAACGAAGAATCCAGATAAGAAAGCACTTGTTTGAATTGTTGCGCCTTCACCAATATACATAATGAACTCTTCAATCTCGAAGAATAGGAAACCTGCACCTAAAAGTAATGTAAGGACGAACCATCCAAGCATCGCTTTTTGGTTGTGCTTACGCATTTCGTGAATTACGATACCACATGTGAAACTACTTGTTAAAAGTAGTAATGTTTGAATTAAAAGCGTTTTAAGTTCAAACAGTTGCGCTGGTGTTGGGCCATCTGCCGTACGACCAGCAAGGACTAGATAAGAGGCGAAAAGTGTTGCGAACAGCATAATTTCAGCCCCAAGAAAAATCCAGAATCCTAGGATATTCAATCTGCTTTGTTCGGATTGATATTCCAAAGGTAAGCTTTTATCTAAAGCCGCCATATCATTTCACCTCTCATGCTATATGTTCTGTTTTTTTAATTTCATCAACACTGATATAGTAACCTTCATCATAATCGAATGAACGATAGATTAAGCAAGCTAAAATACCAATACCACCGATTGCTGCAAGCCAGAACCAGCTAAATACTAATGCGAAACCTGCAAGACCGAAGAATCCAGACGCAATAATAGGCACACCAGAGTTACTTGGCATGTGAATTGGTTTGATATCTTCTGCTGCTGGTGTAACTGTTTCTCCGCGTTTTTTCATGTACCAGAAAGCATCAGCTTCTTTAATTTCAGGAAGCTTCGCGAAGTTGTAATGTTGTACAGGAGAGTGAGTTGCCCATTCAAGTGTACGACCATCCCATGGATCTCCAGTTGTGTCACGTTCACCATGACGTGCACTCCAAATTACGTTGTAGCAAAGAAGTAGGAAGCCGATACCCATCATTACCGCACCAACAGATGCGATTTGGTTTAGCCATCCCCATCCAAGACTTTCAGAGTAAGTGTACATACGACGAGTCATACCGTCTAAACCTAAGAAGTACATTGGGAAGAAACAGATGTTGAATCCGCTCATAAAGATCCAGAATGTCCATTTACCTAGGCGCTCATTTAACATATGACCAGTCATTTTTGGATACCAGAATGTGAATCCAGCAAGCATAGCGAATACTGTACCTGCGATTAATACGTAGTGGAAGTGAGCGATTAGGAAGTAGCTGTTATGGTATTGATAATCAGCTGCTGCCATTCCAAGCATAACCCCTGTAACCCCACCGACTACGAAGTTTGGAATAAATGCCAATGACCAAAGCATTGGAACCGTAAAACGAATACGTCCTTTATACAGTGTAAACAACCAGTTAAAGATCTTAACCCCGGTTGGAATCGAAATCGCCATTGTCGAAATCGAGAAGAATGAGTTAACCGCTGGACCTGCACCCATCGTGAAGAAGTGGTGAAGCCATACGACGAAACTTAGTAAAGAAATTGCAACCATTGAGTATACCATCGCACTGTAACCGAATAAACGTTTACGTGAGAATGTACTAATGATTTCAGAGAAAATACCGAATGCCGGTAAAATAACGATATATACTTCAGGGTGACCCCATACCCAGAACAGGTTGGCCCATAACATCGGCATACCGCCGCTCGCCATCGTAAAGAAGTGAGCATCGAATAGACGGTCAAATGTCATTAATGCAAGAGCAACTGTTAATACTGGGAAAGCAAAAATAATGATAATTGTTGTAATTAAGATTGACCAAGTAAACATTGGCATTCTCATTAAAGTCATACCAGGTGTACGCATTTTTAAGATAGTAACAAGGAAGTTAATACCGGTCATTAGCGTACCGAGACCTGAAATCTGTAATGCAATTGCGTAGTAGTTATTTCCTACGCCTGAAGTAAACTCTGTACCTGCCATTGGGAAGTAAGAAGTCCACCCAGCGTCTGGAGAACCACCGATTACGAAAGCGATGTTGAATAACATTGCTCCGACAAAGAATAACCAGAAACTTAAAGCATTTAAGAACGGATATGCAACGTCACGAGCACCAATTTGTAATGGTACTACAAGGTTCATTAATCCCATAACGAATGGCATTGCCATGAAAAGAATCATTACTGTACCATGCGTTGTAAAGATTCCGTTATAGTGTTCAGCGTTTAAATAAGTTGTTTCTGGGAATGTTAACTGTGCACGGATCATTAAACCATCCATACCACCACGGAATAACATGATAACCGCAGAAATAATATACATAGCTCCGATTTTTTTATGGTCAACAGTTGTTAACCATTCGTCCCAAAGCCATTTCCATTTTTTATACTTTGTTAGTACGAAAATGATTGCTAATGTCACAAGAACGATAGAAGCGTCTGCACCGTAAATAATCGGATCACCTGTGACAAAGAATTCATCAAGCTTCACTGTGTTCACTCCAATCTGTTGGAATAATAGCTATTATTTTTTGTTTTTGTAGTAGTTGTAATCACAATATTCAAGTGATTTTGGATCTACATAACTTAAGTGGTGACTAGAGAATGTCATACGACCAACTACACCAGGTTTAACAATTTCGTTGTACTTAGCTTCTGTTAGTTTAGGAGCAGTTTCTTGTACTTCTTTAACCCACTTGTCATATTTCTCTTTAGTTTTCGCTTCAACTTCGAACTCCATGTGAGTGAATCCTTCACCAGAGAAGTTCGCACTACGACCTAGGTAAGAACCTGGCTTATCAGCTTGTAAATAAAGATCCATAATCATGCCATCCATTGTGTACTTCATACCACCAAGTTCTGGTACCCAGAAAGCATTCATTGGGCCGACAGAAGTCAGTTTGAATTGAATTGGTACACCAGCTGGGATGTTTAAATAGTTAACGGTTTCAATTTTTTCCTCTGGGTAACTGAATAACCATTTCCAGTTTGCAGATGTAACATAAATTTCAACTGGTTTAATATGTTTGGACTCTTTCGGAACCTCTTCCGAAGCATAAGTTGCTTTTACTGTTGGAATCGATAATGCGATAACGATAATAACAGGAACAAGCGTCCAAATAATTTCTAGTAATGTGTTACCGTGTTGTTCAGGTGGCTCATAGTCCATATTCTCTGGTTTTTCACGATAACGAATCAAGATGACTGTAAACAGAATGAATACAATTGCGATAATTAATGACATAAGCAAGAATGACCAAACAATTAAATCATACTGTGCTTTTGCAACAGGTCCTTGCGGATTTAATACTGCGAGTTTTTTATCACAGCCACCGAGGAACAGAAGTAATGATAACGGAAGAAGTGAAGCCAACTTCCAAAACGCTTTCTTTAGTTGCACGATTGAAAATCTCCTTTCTCCTTGGATTGAAACTATGCCAATAAAACAATATAAACCTATTAATTTATAGAAGGCAATAGTTTTTGATATATTGTTAAAAAATAGACACAAATGCACACTTTTTAAGGTGAATATCATTTGTAACTTGATTACATTGTAAACTATTTTCCAGAGAAAAACGTGATTGTGAAAATTTTAAGATAAATAAAGTTATACCAGGATATCCAAGAAATAGAAAAAAGCTATCTTATTATAAGGAAGATAGCTGAATATTTTGTATATTTAGTTTATTTCTTGTGTGACAGTTCGTGGCTGTTCAAGTGTGACAAATTTTTTATATTTAACTTGGTATAAAATGTAACAAATAATCATAAATGGAATGCCGCAATAAAGAGCAATTCTTTGATCTGGAATGAAAGCCAAACTAACAAATGTAATGAAATTGAGCGAAAACGCTACGATTGGAACTAGTGGATAGAGCGGTGTACGATATTTTAAATCATTTATGTTGCCACCGTTTTTCACGAAATTTCTACGGAAGAAAAACTGTGAAGCGGCGATTGACATCCAAACGACAACGGCAGCCATTGCTGCAATAGATGTTAAAACTAGAAAGACAGTATCTGCCGCAAATACACTTGTTAGTAAGGACAGGCTAGCGAAAATTAGGCTGAAAATTAATGCGTTTAGCGGTACACCTTTTTTAGTTAATTTCGTAAATGCTGGACTTGCCATTCCTTGTTTTGCCATCGCCCACAGCATACGAGAATTTGCGTATAGACCAGAGTTAGCAACGGATAATACAGCTGTAATAATAACAAAGTTCATAATGTCTGCTGCATATGGGACGCCGGCTACATCAAATACAAGTACAAAGGGACTTTCGACTAGATTAGCCTCTTGCCATGGGAGTAAACCTACAACAACTGATATCGCTAAGACGAAGAAGAAGAGAGTTCGCCAAATTGTGTTTTTAATTGCTTTTGGAATTGTTTTTTCAGGATTTTCACTTTCGCCTGAAGCGATTCCGATTAATTCTGTTCCTTGGAAGGAGTAATTTACTGTAATCATCGTAAGAAGAACAGCTAATGCACCATTTGGAAATAGCCCGCCATTTTCAGTGAAATTATGAAGCATTGGAGCTGGCTTTCCATTAAAGTCTAGTAGACCGAACATAACAGCGCCGCCAAGTACGATGAAAATAACAATTGTTGCGACTTTTACACTTGCGAACCAAAACTCTGCTTCTGCATATGCTTTTGCTGATAAAGCGTTTACGAGGAAGAGTGCTGCTGCAAATGTAACGCACCAAATCCAGGAAGAAACGTCTGGAAACCAGCGTTTCATTAAAATACTTACAGTTGTTAACTCTACGCCAACTGTAACAGCCCAATTTAACCAATACATCCAACCGACAACAAATCCAAAACCAGGTGAAATGAATTTGCTTGCATAACTTTGGAATGAACCTGCTTCTGGCATAGCGACGGATAATTCACCAAGACATAACATCGTTAAATACATAACAAATCCACCGACTAAAAATGCAAGAATAGCACCACCAGGTCCGGCATTATGGACAATTTGACCAGATCCCATAAATAACCCGGTTCCGATAACACCGCCGAGTGCAATCATAAATAGGTGTCTACTTTTCATTGTTCGTTTTAAATCTGTTTGTTCAATTTGTTGATTCATATGCCCCTCACCCCGTATTTTCTTGAATGTGTGAACTTCGTTTTATTCTGAGTTTTTAATCATTAGTGGGGGATGCAACACACACTCGGTTTATTTGCTATGAAATGAATGGAGTATGTAAAAAAACGAACTATGACTAAATACTCTAAGAATGTTTGTTAACATGGTGATATCTTCACTATGTTAACAATTTTGATTTTAGCAAAATATTCTGTAAATGTATATTTATTTTTCTTTTTATTAAGAATAATTAGAATTTTTATAATTAATTCTATGATCGATAATTCACATGATCTTTCTAGCAAACTAGTAAGAAGAAGGGTACAATGATAAGAGGTGTATCTGTAAAATAATAATTAATGGAGTTTTGTTTATAATGAAAAAGTTAAAATATCTTTTTGTTTTTGGGATTATACTTGCTGCTGCATTTTTTATAGGAAAAGATAAAATCATGCAAAAGGCGCAAGTTCTACGCTTAGAGTTTCTATCTGAAATGAAAGAAGCAGCTATGATTGAAGATGTTCCGTTTATTAAACAATTACCAGAATTACCTAGAGGGTGTGAAGTGACAAGTTTAGC
Source organism: Bacillus sp. TE8-1 (assembly GCF_008368855.1). NCBI lineage: Bacteria > Bacillati > Bacillota > Bacilli > Caryophanales > Bacillaceae > Bacillus > Bacillus sp. TE8-1. The sequence continues at coordinate 22,838 of NZ_QPET01000027.1, forward strand.
TATGTTGCTGCAATATAAAGGTGTACAAGTAGATAAGATGCAACTTGCTAGCGAAATTCATCGTGTTCCATTTGAACAAAATGGTTTGCGTGGAAATCCTTACGAGGGATTTGTGGGAAATATTTATACAAAGGCAGAGCCTGGGTATGGTGTATACAATAAACCAATCTTTGATTTAGCAGAAAAATATGTTCCTGAAAAAGTAATTAATTTAACAGGTAGAGACATGCAAGATATATATAAAGTAATTAGTTCTGGCTCTCCGGTATGGGTCATTATTAATACGACGTTTAAGCCGCTAGCTGAAAGTAGTTTTGAAACATGGAATACGAGTTCAGGCGAAGTGAAAATTACATATTATGAGCATAGTGCAGTAGTAATTGGATATGATCAAAACTTTGTATATGTAAATGATCCTCTTAAAAATAATCCACGTTTGGCTGTTCCGCGAGCAGAATTTGAGAAAGCTTGGGAGCAAATGGGAAAACAAGCAATTACTATTTTATAATAATGAAAAAGTCATCTTTGGGATGGCTTTTTCTTTTTGGTTTATTAACACTGAAAATTCAGAAGATTCTTTTAAAAGTTAACGATTCACGTTATAATAACATTTAACTTGGTGAAGAAGGGGAGAAGAGAAATGGATGTTGCAAAGGAACTTGTTTTGTCAAAAAATCAGTTAGTTGAGTGGAGAAGGCATTTTCATAAGTATCCAGAGTTATCTTTTCAAGAAGAGAAAACATCGCAGTTTGTGTTCGATATACTTCGGAAATTCCCATATTTAGAAGTGTCACGGCCGACTAAATATAGTGTGATGGCAAAGTTAGTAGGTAAACATCCGGGCAAAACAGTTGCGATTCGAGCCGATATGGATGCTCTTCCTATTCATGAAGAAAATGAGTTTGATTTTATTTCTACATATAAAGGTGTAATGCATGCATGTGGTCATGATGGACATATAGCGATATTACTTGGGGTTGTACATAAGTTGGTAGAAGAAAGAGAGAAGATTAAAGGGGAGATTCGTTTTCTATTCCAACATGCTGAAGAGAATTTTCCTGGTGGTGCAGAGGAGATGGTTGCTGCAGGTGTAATGGAAGGTGTGGATTATATTATTGGTGCTCACCTTTGGGCGTCGTTAGAGGTTGGGAAAATAGGTGTTATTTATGGTCCTGCAATGGCTGCACCGGATGTTTTTAAAATTAAGATAGAGGGAAAAGGTGGACATGCTGGAATCCCTCATGAAACGGTGGATAGTATTGCAATCGGAACACAAGTCGTTTCGCAACTTCAGCAAATTGTATCTCGCCTCACGAATCCATTAGATTCTCTCGTAATATCTGTTACGCAATTTCATGCGGGGACAACTCATAATGTAATACCAGAGCAAGCCGAGATTGAAGGGACAGTAAGAAGTTTAAGACATGAATTACGAGTTGAAACAGAGAAGAAGATTGAGCGGATTGTGAAGCATATTACGGAATCTTACGGAGCGAAATATACATTTTCATATGAATATGGATATCGACCAGTTGTAAATGATTATGAAGCTACAGAGCTTATTGAACAAACGGCATTACAACTTTATGGAAGGGATAGAGTTGTTCGTTTACAGCCGACGATGGCTGGAGAAGATTTTTCAGCGTTTTTACAAAAGGCACCGGGGACATTCTTTTTTATCGGAGCGGGAAATAAAGAGAAAGGTATTATATATCCTCACCATCACCCTCGTTTTACGATTGACGAAGATGCATTACCGATTGGAGTGGAAGTCTTTGTATCAGCCATTATGAACTTTATAAGTAAAGGAGAATGAGATGAAGAAAATACACATTCTAGCGCTTATCCCAGTTCTTTGTTTAGTAGTTGGGCCAATATTTGCGAATTCAGTTACTCCTTACGTATTAGGGATGCCATTTTTATTATTTTGGGTATTATTATCAGTGTTTATTACATCTTTTTGTATGGGGCTTGTGTACGTGTTTGATCCTGCTAATAAGGAGGATGTAAAATGACTGCATTACTTATCATTATTTTATTTTTGTTTCTCGCACTATTTTTAGGGATTCGGGCACAACATGGAAAAGATATGAATTTAGAACAATGGTCAGTTGGAGGAAGAGGATTTGGCACTATTTTTGTTTTTCTCCTTATGGCAGGTGAAATTTATACGACGTTTACATTTTTAGGGGGAAGCGGCTGGGCGTATAGTAAAGGAGCACCTACCTTTTATATTTTGGGATATGGTGCTTTAGCTTATCTTTTATCGTATTTTTTATTGCCACCCATTTGGAAGTATGCGAAAGAGCATAACCTTGTTTCACAGTCGGATTTTTTTGCGAAGAAATATAGAAGTAAAGCGCTTGGACTTATTGTTTCGATTGTTGGTGTTGTTTCCATCATCCCATATCTTGTTTTACAGTTAAAAGGACTGGGAATTATCGTTTCAGAAGCTTCTTACGGAAGGGTGTCACCTGTTGTTGCAGTATGGATCGGTGCTATTGTTATAACTATATATGTAATGGTTTCAGGTATACATGGTTCGGCTTGGACGGCTGCTTTGAAGGATATTATGATACTGTTTATCGTTATGTTTTTAGGTATATATTTGCCGTATCATTATTATGGAGGATTTCAGCCGATGTTTGAGGCTGTAGAGGCAGCGAAACCGGGATTTTTATCTTTACCTGAAGAAGGAATGAGTATTTCTTGGTTTGTTTCTACTATTATATTAACGGCCCTCGGTTTTTATATGTGGCCTCATACATTTGCTTCTGCTTTTTCTGCAAAAAATGAAAAAGTATTTCGTAAAAATGCAGCAATTATGCCATTGTATTCTTTAGTTTTACTTTTCGTATTTTTTGCAGGATTTGCTGCTATATTGCAAGTTCCTGGGTTAAAGGGAGCGGATGTAGATCTTTCGTTATTCCGTCTTGCTTTACAAACTTTTGATCCTTGGTTTATTGGAATTATTGGTAGTGCGGGAGTATTAACGGCATTGGTTCCAGGGTCTATGCTTGTTATGGCGGCTTCTACACTGTTAGCAAAAAATATTTACCGAACGATAGTCCCGTCTGCTTCAGATAGACAAGTTGCTAAGATGGCAAAATTATTTGTGCCTGTAGTAACGCTCGTGGCAGTTTTATTTACATTTAAAGGAGGAGAAACAATAGGAGCACTTCTATTAATGGGATACAGTATCGTTACACAACTTTTCCCTGCACTTGTATGTAGCTTGTTTCCACGTCAAATTATTACGAAGCAAGGGGCGATTGCAGGAATGGGAGTTGGGCTATTAGTGGTCGCATATATTACCTTATCTGGTTCAACTATAGCCACGATGTTTCCGAGTTTCCTGCAGTATATAAAAGATTTGAATGTAGGTATAGTCGCATTGTTAATTAATATAATTGTGATGTTTGTAGTTAGTGGATTTACAAAAGGTGTATTTATAAAGAAAAACACTATAATAGTAGAAAAGTAATTCGTTTATCCTGCATTAACGGGCAGTAAGACCCCCACCTCAAAATTCAGCGCAAGCAAAGAAGTTAGGTGGGGATTAAACTGTCCGTAAAAGCCCGATTGGTGAGGATTGATTAAAGTTTTACTTTATTAGAGCTATCTTTGAAAAGAGATAGCTCTTTTTTTGTATATATTTCCTTCTATTAGCGGAATCTAACTAAAAACTTGTTGAAAAGGAAGCTAGGTGGGGAAATTGTTAGAGCTTGAAGGTAACTTATTTGAAGTTATGAAAGAAATTAGGGATGAGTTAGGTTCACCTAATGATTTAACAATTAGAGAAGTTGCTCTTGCTGGGAGTTTTACACGTTGTGCGGTTGTGTTTTTATGTGGATTGACAGATAAGGATAATGTTTATAAATATGTCATTCGCACACTGCAATACGAAGAAATTATAAATGAGGAAGCTGTTGTTCAAACGTTATTGGATCGTTTTATTTCTATCGCAGAAGTGGGTGTAAAGACGAAGTTTCCAGATATTATGAATGCGATATTAGCGGGAGATACAGTTATATTAATTGATAATATTCAAACCGCTATCGTTATTAATAGTAGGGCTTGGGAGAAGCGAAGTTTAGAACCACCAGTGACAGAAGATTTAATACGCGGACCGAGAGTTGGATTAAATGAAGATATTAATGTGAATAAAATGTTAATCCGACGCAGTTTACGCGATCCAAAGTTGAGGTTCCAATCTTATATTATGGGGAAGCGATCGCAGAAAGAAGTAACCCTAGTATATATAGAAGATATTATTAATCCTCACATTGTAAAAGAGTTAGATCGCCGTCTTCAATCAATAGTGACAGATGTCGTTTTGGAAACAGGTACGATTGAACAATTAATTCAGGATAATAATTTATCCCCATTTCCACAGTTTTTGAATACAGAGAGGCCTGATAATATTATAGCCTCATTAGCGAAAGGGAAGGCGGCCATTTTAGTAGACGGATCCCCGTTTGCTCTTATTGCACCACTTGTGTTTGTTGATATTTTTCAATCTGTAGAAGATCATTACGAGCGCTGGGTGATTGGAACGTTATTAAGATTTTTACGTATGGGTTCAGGCATAATTGCGGTTTTGTTACCAGCTATGTATGTAGCACTTGTATCTTATCATCAAGGACTTATTCCTTCTAAACTGGCTTATTCAATTGCAGGTGCGAGGGAAGGTGTTCCGTTTCCTGCATATATTGAAACGTTAATGATGGCCTTGACTATGGAATTAATACGAGAAGCTGGAATCCGATTGCCGAAACCGATGGGACAAACGATAGGGATTGTAGGAGGTCTTGTAATTGGAGAAGCTGCGGTAAATGCAGGGATTGTAAATCCGTTTTTAGTTATTATTATTGCAGTTACTGCGATTGCTACGTTTTCGCTTCCTGTATATAGTATTACGATTACATTCCGAATTTTACTTTTCGTCTTTGTATTAGCTGCAACGGCTTTTGGGTTGTATGGGATCATTCTAGCTCTGATCGCACTTGCTATTCATATTACAAATTTAACAAGTGTTGGTATACCGTATACAACTCCAATTGCTCCTGCATTTTATAAAGATTGGAAAGAAGAATTTATTCGCATGCCAAAATCGATGTTGAAAGATAGACCAGAGTACTTACAAACAAAAGATTCTACAATACGTCCAAAGGAGCGAAAATAAGTGAAACCATTTGAGTATGGCGATGAAGAGATTGGATCTCGGGAAATTGGGTTTGCGGTATCATCGACCATTATTGGTATAGGGGCATTGTCTATGCCAAGAGATATCGCTAACCAAACTTTATTTTCGGACGGTTGGATTATCTTGCTTTTGGGTGGATTGATCTGCGCAGTTTTAGGTTGGTTTGTGACGAGAGTGGCTATTTTATTTCCGAAACAAAATTTTGTTCAATATACGAGTGCGCATTTGACGAAGCCTGTTGCATACACAATTAGTAGTATTTTAGTATTAACGTTTGCTGCTTTGACAGCATATGAATCGCGAATGATTTCAGTTATTTCTCAAACGTATTTATTTAGTGATACACCAATACAACTACTGTCTTTCTTCTTCTTATTAGTTGTTATTTATGGAATAGCAGGATCAAGAGCAGCCTTATTAAGGTTAAATGTTTTATTCTTACCTATTGTTTTAATTGCGATAGTACTTCTTTCTTTATTGAATATAAATTTAATGGAAATAAATAATTTACTACCAGCTTTTCAAACGAAAGTAAGTCAATATGCTGTTGGAGTTAAAAATTCTATTTTTACGTTTATTGGATTTGAAGTAGCGTTATTTTATGCGGTTTTGCTGAATGATAAGGCAGCGAAAAAAGCGCCAATGGCAGTCGCGAAAGCGGTGATGGTAAACGTGCTGTCATACATTTTAATTTATGTAACTTGTATTAGTGTTTTTACTTATATGACAACACGTGGATTGACATATCCAACAATTGAATTAGGGAAAGAAATTGAAATTGGTGGAGGATTTTTAGAAAGGTTTGATGCGATTTTTTTTACGACTTGGATTATTACTATTTATAACACTACAGCAATGTATTATGATGTCGCATCTTTATTGTTTTGTGCTATGTTTCCGAAAGTGAAGAAACATATTTTTATTTTCGTAAGTGCCCCTATTATTTTTATGGTGAATATGATACCTAGTAGTTTGAATGCTTTATCAAGTTATGGGACTTATTTAGCTTGGATAGATATGGGGTTTGTTGTGTTAGCGCCTTTGCTCGTTTTAATTGTATATAAAATAAAAAGAAGGAATGGTGGAAATGAAACACCTTCTTAAAATTATAATGGTTATGGCTTTAACTGGATTTATGAGTGGGTGTTCTGAGTTAGAAGAGATAGAAGAAAGAGGATTTGTAGTAGGGGCGGCTTACGATATTGTGAAGGAGAAGAAAGCGAATCCAATTATGAAAGGGACCTATCAGATGGTACTCCCCAGTAAATTGTCTCAACAGGGTGGACAAGGGGGTGGGGATAGCGAAAATTATATTAATGTTAGTGCAAAAGCAGATAGTGTATTTGAACAAATAAGAATAATTGCCAAAAAAATTAGTCGTACATTATTTTTCCCTCATATACAGGTGATTATTTTCTCTGAAGAATTACTTTCACATCCATACATTTTACAAAATACGTTAGATGTATATATTCGCGATCATGAGATGAGAAGAAATATTCGTTTGTTCGTTTCTAATAAAAATGCCGAAGCTATTTTAAAACAAAGTGCCAAGCCTGAAAATTTACCGGCGCAGTATATTGATATGTTAGCTGAACACCCTCCGAAAAATGCCCAAATGATTGAGGCTGCAAGAATTGGTGAGGTGCAGGAAAAGATGATCTCTAACCGAAGTTTTGTATTACCTATTCTGGAACTAACAAAACAAGGAGTACAAATGAACGGTGCAGCATTGTTTCGTGGAAAGGATAATAAGTGTGTAGGCAATTTGAGTGGGGAAGAAACAGTAGGGATGAATTATATAATAGGTAAAAAAATTGGAGGTTTTTTTACCATCCGTAAAAAGAATCAACTTATTACATATGAAATTCATAAGTTACGTCGGAAAATTAAAGTATCCACAACGAATGCTACAAAACCGAAATTTAATATTCATTTATTTCTGGAAGGTACAATAGCTGAGTTGCACTTTAGTGATCATAAAAAGGTTTTGAATGAAAAACGTTTAGAGAAGGATATATCGGAAGAAATGGAGGAGCGTATTCAAAAATCAATTAAGCTTGTTCAAAAAAAATATAAGGTAGATGTATTAGAGTTAGGGGAAGTGTATAAGAGACATAATTATAAAGAATGGACAAAAATAAGTAAGGATTGGGATCAAGGCGAAAATTACTTTAGTAATGCTGAAATTACTGTTCACGTTCATCCAACAATTGAACATTCAGGTTCAGCTTTACCGAAAAGAGTGAAATAAGGTGATGAAAGTTGTTTACTGGATTAGGAATTAGTTGCACGATATTAATGGCAGTTCTTCCAGGAACTATATATTTTATTCATAAAAAACTCACAACGTATGGAGCACAGCCGTGGAATACTGATGTGCAAAAAAAGAAACCTGAATAATTTCAGGTTTCTTTCGTGCAAAGCATATGTGAAGGGGGATACCTTCTATGTATGCTTTGCTTTATACAAGCCCTAACCAATGTACCAATTGTGTAGAGAGGAATGTAACAACAATGGCGATAACGGTAGGGATTGCAAACGATAAGAATGTCCATTTTGCACTTTTTGTTTCTTTGTATATGTTAACCAGTGTTGTTCCGCACGGGAAATGAAGAAGTGAGAACAACATTGTGTTTAACGCTGTTAACCAAGTCCAACCATTTTCTAGGAATAGATTTTTAATTTGATTAAAATCATCTATTTCAGTTAAGGCCCCAGTTGATAAGTAAGACATTAATAAAATTGGGATTACAATTTCATTAGCGGGTAGTCCAAGAATGAATGCAGCTAGAATAAAGCCGTCAAGTCCTAACATTTTAGCAAATGGATCTAGGAAGTTTACAAAATACATAAGTAAGCTTGTGTCACCAATAAAAATGTTAGCAAGTAACCAAGTTAATGCAGCCGCAGGGGCAGCAACAACTATAGCTCGTTTTAAAACATAGATTGATTTATCGAGTGTTGCGCGAACAATTGTATTCCAAACTTTTGGCTTGCGGTACGGAGGTAACTCAAGTGTGTAGTGAGTTGGAACCCCTTTTAAGGCTGTTTTTGATAGTACCCAAGAAACAGTTAATGTCATAATAACACCAATTACAACCATTCCGACTACAACGCCAGCAGTAACCAATGTTTGCATACTGCCTGTATAACCAGCAGCCATAAATAGTGAAGCCATTAAAATTAACATAGGCCAGCGACCGTTACAAGGAACGAAGTTGTTCGTTAAAATTGCTAGCATACGTTCACGTGGTGATTCAATGATACGTGTTGACATAATGGCTGCTGCATTACAACCAAATCCCATTGCCATTGTTAAAGATTGTTTCCCGTGTGCGCCAGATCGTTTGAATAAGCGGTCCATATTAAACGCGACACGTGGTAAGTATCCGTAGTTTTCTAATAGCGCGAACATAGGGAAAAAGATTGCCATAGGTGGTAACATAACGCTAATAACAGCACCGATACCACGGAACAAACCAAGTATTAAAATGCCATGTAACCATTCAGGTGCATGCGCAGCTTGGAACCAAGATGTTAAATATCCTTCGGCCCATCCGAAGAATTCGGCAATCATATCAGATGGTACGTTAGCGCCTGCAATTGTAAGATAAAAAATAATAGATAAAATACCGAGCATAATTGGGAATCCCCAGATTGGAGATGTGAAAATTTTATCTAGTTTTTCGGAACGATATAATTTATCAGTATTTGTATATTGGACGGATTCTTTACATATGCTTGCAGATGTTCGGTAAATATCTCCGACTATATCATCTCGTATATCTTCTTTTGAAAGTGTTTGTGCATGTTGAATAATATAGTCTAATGGAAGAGCTTTACTGGCTGAGTGAGATTCCATTAATTACGACCTCCCTTACAAGTGGTTCATTATGGTGTTTTTGAAGTGTAGTTAAGAAATTTTTATCTCCATCTAATATACGTAACGCAATCCAACGTGCTGGATACGTATCACCGAACACTTTATAAATTTGTGGTTCTAATTCCTGAATCATATTTTCGATTTTTTCGCTGTAAGTAATTTTAATTGGTGCTGGAATTAGTTTTTTATTTGCTACTTTTGCAATAACATTTAGCAAATGACCAATACCTACTCGGTTACGTGCTGAAATTTTAACGACAGGCACACCAAGTGATTTTGCTAATTTCTTTTCATCAATAAGGATGCCTTTTTTCTGGGCTTCATCAATTAAGTTAATGCAAATGACTACATTATTTGTCATCTCCATCACCTGGAGTGCTAAATTTAAATTTCTTTCCATAGCAGTTGCGTCTATAACAACTACAGTTACTTCTGGTTTTTCAAATATAATATAATCCCTCGCTACTTCTTCGTCTGCGGAATTTGAGTATAGTGAGTAAGTTCCCGGTAAATCTATTAATGTATAATTACTTCCGTTATGTTCATATTCTCCTTCAGCTTTTAAAACAGTTTTTCCCGTCCAGTTTCCAGTATGTTGTTTTAAGCCTGTTAAAGTATTAAATAATGTACTTTTCCCTGTATTCGGGTTACCAGCTAAAGCGATACGATGTTTGCTCATCTGAAATCATCTCCTATTAATACCCCGAAAATAAGGGAGCTTTCTTCTTTACGCAGTGCAATAGTTGTGTTGCTCACTTGATAAGCGACCGGATCTCCAAGTGGACTGCGTTGCAATACTTTAATCGTCGCCCCCGGGATAAATCCCAAATCTAATAAGCGTCGTTTCATAGTTCCTTCTAATTGTATCTTCTCAATTTGTACAAACTCTCCTATTTTAAATTCGGAAAGTGGTTTTATATTAGCCGATACCATAAAAGTTACCTCATCTCTATATTTTTAGTTTGAGTTTAAAAAGTTTCCTAAGGTAAACTTTTTGTTAGTAATATAGTAGACTACATTGGATTATGTTGTCAATTAGTACTTTAAAAATATTCATTTATTTTTAGAATTGTTCCAATTTATTTAGTTGTACTAAAAAATATTACTGAAATTATTTTTAATGTGCATAAATTAGGTGTGTAAAAATTACAAAATACAGCGGAATTGTAAATGTAACTTTAACGAAAAGGGAAAAAGAGAGAAAAACATTTACATTGAATTTACATTGTTAAGAATATATTTACATTGCGGCGTAGTTAGTGTGGTTTTTGTTGGATTATTTAACTATAAATGTTGGGATTTCTAGCTTTTAAAGATTATTATCGTCATTTACTTAAAATTAAAAATTGCTTAACACTCACATAATATTGTTGTCCTACAATGAATTTGTGTTCGAAAGAAAATGAATTCGAAAAGTGATAATCCAAATGGGGGTACAAGACATGGTTATGAAAAAAGGTATTAAATTTTCTTTAGCAGCTTTAGTGGTAGCAGGAGCATTAGTTGGTTGTGGGAAAGCAGAAGATACAACTAGTAAAGAAACTGCTAAAGGAAGCGATAATACAAAACAAGAATTATCAGGTACGATTGCAGCGGCTGGTTCTACAGCTCTTCTACCTCTTGCGGAGGAAGCTGGAAAGAAATTCATGGAGAAAAATTCAAAAGTTTCTATTCAAGTTCAAGGTGGCGGTAGTGGAACTGGGATTAACCAAGTAGCATCTGGTGCAGTACAAATTGGTAATTCAGATGTTCCATCCGGAGATAAAATAAAAGATGCTGAAAAGGCGAAAGAATTAGTAGATAACAAGGTAGCGGGTATTGCATTCGCTCTTGTCGTAAATAAAGATGTAAAAGTTGATAACTTAACAATGCAACAAGTACAAGATATCTTCACTGGAAAAGTAACAAATTGGAAAGAAGTTGGCGGAAAAGATGAAAAAATCAATGTAATTAATCGTCCAGCTTCATCTGGTACACGTGCTACATTTGAAAAAACGATTATGAAAGACGCGAAAATTAATGATGGAACTGGTACAACACAAGATTCTAACGGTGCAGTAGAGCAAGCGATTAACTCTACTCCTGGTTCGGTGAGCTATTTAGCAATGTCTTACATGGTGGGCGAGAAAAAAGGCGCACTACAAACAGTGAAAATTGATGGTGCTGAACCGAAAGTTGAAAACATCGCGTCTGGTAAATATCCATTCTGGTCTTACGAATATATGGTAACAAAAGGTGAAGCGAAGGAAGCGACGAAAGCTTACATCGATTATGTAAAAGGTAAAGATTTTGAAAAACAAGTAGAAGATATGGGCTACATTCCAATGTCTAAATTAAATAAGTAATAAAATTTTATGGGGCTGGCTGCAAGGCCAGTCCTGTTCATTTCAATCTGTGAAGTGGGGTCTGTCCTGTGATGAAGGGGAAAAAACAAATTAATTACGTGAAAAGTGAATATATAGGAAGATCACTTGTTACGTTTTGTGGTATTTTTATTGTTTTAATTACATTAGCTATTATTGCGTTTATTTGTGGGAAAGGTATTCAATCTTTTACACAAAGTGGTATCTCATTTACTGAGATGTTAACATCGACAAAATGGAATCCAAATGCTGAGCAAGGATCCTTCGGGGCTTTAATTTTCATTGTAGGTTCAACGGTGGTTTCGTTAGGTGCGGTTATTATTAGTGCACCAATTGCTATAGCTCTTGCTATATTCATGAATTTAATTTCGCCAAAGTTTGGAAATAAAGTATTGAAGCCTGTTCTAGAATTGTTAGTTGGTATTCCTTCGGTTGTATACGGATTATTAGGGGTTACGATTTTAGTACCGCTATTACGTGATTCGTTTGGGGGAGTAGGCTTTAGTTTAATTGCAGGTATTGTTGTATTAAGTATTATGATTTTACCTACTATTGCTAGTATCGCTTCTGATGCAATACGTTCTGTTCCATTTGATTATTTAGAAGCTTCTTATGGTCTAGGATCAACGAAATGGCAAGCGATTAGCCGAGTGATTGTTCCTGCTGCGAAAAAAGGGATTTTAACAGGTGTTGTTTTAGGCTTAGCGCGTGCTTTCGGTGAAGCGTTAGCGGTTCAAATGGTAATCGGGAATACGATTAAATTACCAGAAGGAATATATAGTCCGACAGCGACGTTAACTGGTATTTTAACAATGGACATGACGAATACATTGAACGGAACTGCTTGGAACAATGCGCTATGGACTTTAGCGATGATTTTACTTGTTATTTCATTCCTGTTTATTTTAGTAATTCGAGCGATTGGGCAAAGAGGTGAGCGATAATAATGAATGCAAGAACGGTAAATAAAGTTTGGACAGGTATCTTTTATGCGGTTGCGGCTTTAGTTGTAGCTTTGCTAGTGTTCTTAGTATTTGAGATTTTACAAAAGGGATGGGGATTTTGGGATCCTAATTTCTTGTTTGGAGAACCAAGCAATACAAGAGCTGGTGGTGGGATTGGTCCGCAGTTATTCAATTCCTTCTACATGCTTGTTATAACGCTTATTATATCTATTCCTCTTGGATTAGGTGCTGGAATATATTTAGCAGAGTACGCAAAACAAGGACGTTTTTTAAATTTTGTTCGTCTATGTATAGAGACGATGGCGTCTTTACCTTCTATTGTTGTTGGTTTATTTGGTTTGTTAGTGTTCGTTACAATGACAGGTTGGGGATACACAGTAATGGGTGGTGCTCTTGCTTTAACTATTTTAAATTTACCAGGTTTAACGCGTGTTTGTGAAAATGCGATTTCAGAAGTTCCTCATAATGTAAAAGAGGCAAGTCTTGGATTAGGTGCAACGAAGTGGCAAACAATCGCTCGTATTATTATCCCATCGTCATTACCACAAATTATTACAGGGATTATTTTAGCGGCGGGTCGTATATTTGGGGAAGCGGCAGCATTAATTTACACAGCGGGTTTAACATCCCCGATTTTAAATTCAGCAGCGGATTTCTCAAGTCCTGCGCATCCTTTAAATCCGTTTAGACCAGCTGAAACATTAGCGGTTCACATTTGGAAATTAAATTCTGAAGGAGTTATTCCAGATGCGAAGTTGATTGCGACAAAATCTGCAGCTGTATTAATTATTATGGTATTACTATTCAATGTTATTTCACGCTTGATAGCATCTATATTACACAAGCGCTTTACAGGAACGAAAAGAAAAAGTAAAACAACGAAAAAGGTAAAAGCGGCATAAATTATAAAGAAGAACTCTCTATTTATAAGTAGGGGGTTCTTTTGTATTTTAATATAGAAGGAATGGATGTAATGATTGTTGAATTTTTGATTAATTATAAAGAAGAACAGATGTAATTTAGAGAGGAGTTTTAATTTGTTTTTTCTGCAAATGTCAGGTTTTCCTGGGTCAGGAAAATCGACAGTTTCTAAGTATATAGCGAAATTAACAGGTGCTGTAATTATAGATCATGATGTTTTGAAATCCGCGTTGTTAAAATCATTAAAAGTAAAAAGAATTGAATCAACGATTGTTGGTGGGCTTGCGTATGATGCCGAATGGGTATTGATTGATTCTTATTTAGAACAAGGGCATAGTGTTATATTGGATAGTCCGTGTTTATATGAGGGGATGGTTGAAAAAGGGATTGAACTATCAAATAAACATGGTGTGAAATATAAATATATTGAGTGTTATCTTAATGATATGGAAGAGATTAATAGGAGACTCCAAACACGTAAGCGTATGATCAGTCAAATTGAAAAAGTGGAGTCGGAAGTAGGTTTTAAAAAGTGGTTAAATGGTAGTAAAAGACCTTCAAATAATGAATACCTTATTGTGGATTCTAGTAAACCTATAGAGCAATATGTGGAAAAAATGATGGATTATATGACTAAATAGAGAGGAGGCGTTATCTTCATTTGTGAAGATAACGCCTTTTGTTTTTAAATATCAGGTGTTTCTGTAGAAGTGCTTATTTTCCTACGGGAGCGTCTTTTTCTCCTGATTTTATCTAATAGTTCATACATAACTGGAACGACTACTAATGTAAGAGCAGTTGAGACTGCCAAACCGCCGATGACAACGACGGCTAAACTTTTTGATACCATACTTCCTGCTTGGGATTGGCCAAATAGGAGTGGGAGCATAGCAACGATTGTTGTAATAGCTGTCATAATAATTGGGCGTAGTCTAGTAGAACCTGCTTCAAGTAAGGCTTCTCTAGTTTCCATTCCGTGTTCCCGATTTTGTTGGACTCTTTCTATTAATACAATAGCGTTTGTAACAACAATCCCGATTAACATTAATGCGCCGATCAAGGAATTTACATCAACAGGTGTTCGTGAAATCATTAATCCTAAAATACCACCGACAGCAGCTAACGGTAAGGAGAATAGGATTGCAAAAGGAGCACGTGCTTGCCCGAAGGTGATAACCATAATTAAATATACAATCCCGATTGCAATCCCCATAATTTTGAATAAATCTGTAAAATTCTCTTGCATAGATTCAGTAGCTCCTGCGATATTTACTTTTGCACCACCAGGTAAATCTAAGTCAGTCAGCGCTTTATTTACTGCTGTGTTTACTTTACTCAAATCTTCATTTGAAGCTTCGGCTGTAATTTGGATTGTTTCTTTTCCGTCTTTATGGAAAATTTCTGTTTGTGTTTGTTTTTCTGAAATAGTTGCGATGTCTTTTAAAGGTATTGGTCCATTAATAGGTGATAGTATGTTTGTATTTAAAATATCTTCTCGTTTATTAATGTTTTCTTTTTTGTGTTCTATCATAATAGTAGCTTTTTCATTATTAATTGTAATTTCGCCAATAGGTGATTTCTTCATAAGGAATGCTACTTGTTGCGCAGCTATTTCTGGTGTTAAACCTAGTTGTTCAGCCTTTGTTTGATCAATATGAATTTGCCATTCTTTCTTAGAGTCTTCTAAATTTGTTTTTACTTTAGAAAGATCATCCATGCTTTTTAGTTTTGTTTCAACGATAGTAGCCGCCTCTTTTAAATCCGCTTCGTTAGTAGCTGTTACGTTAAATTGTAAGTTATTGCCGCCGCCAGAGCTTGAATAACTTGTTTTTATATAATCAAGTTCAGCAGGCTCAAAAGTTTTATGTTCCTTTTTTAACTCTTTAATATATTGATCAATATCAGAACCTTTTTTAAAGACTACGAATATACTAGCGAGGTTATTTTTAGTTGTTTGCCCCCATTGTGCATCTTCTGCGCTAGATCCCATTCGTAAAATAACGTCTGTTATATCTGAATTAGAAAGTAATTTCTTTTCAAAATCAAATGCTTTTTGTTTTTGAGATTCAGCATTATAATCGGCTGGAAATGTCATGTTAATAGATAACATTGTGTCGTCTTCAGATTTTATGTTTGCTTTCGGTAGTAATATATAAGCTGCAATTGATCCTACAAATAATAAAAATGCAGTAAGTAGAATAATGAATTTATGAGAAAGAGCCCACTTTAATGTAGCGACATATCGTGATGAAGAACTTGGCTTTCGATGCTTTGTTTTTTTGAGTAGTAAAAAAGCCATAAGTGGAACAACTGTTAGTGCAACGATTAAGGATGATAATATAGAATATACAACTGCTAATACCATAGGTAACATTAATTTTCCGATTGCTCCTGATACGAGGCCGATAGGTAAAAAAACAGCGACCGTTGTTAAAGTAGAAGAAGTAATTGCGACTGCGACTTCTTTCGTTGCATCGAGAATGATATCTTTAGAGAAAGAATCTTTTTGTAAACGGCGGAAAATATTCTCGATGACAACGATGCTATCATCGACGAGACGTCCAACCGCAACAGCTAAACCACCGAGGGTTAAAATGTTAAGTGTAATGTTAGATTGATGTAGTAAAAAGAGTGTTAATAAAATGGATAATGGAATACTGACAACAGCGATGAGTGTTGTTCGGAAGTTACGTAAAAAGATTAAGATAATTAGAGTTGCAGCGATTGCTCCAAGTATTACTTCTTTTCCCATGCTAGTAACAGCATTTTCAACTTGTTCATGGGTTGAAGCCAAAAGTTTAATGGAAAATTGATCTTTATATTCCTTATCTATCTCTTTAACTTTTTTATCAATCTCTTTTCCAATGGCAACTGCATTTTTACTCGGTTCTTTCATGATGATTAATCCTGTGCCTTCTTCTCCGTTTATATGTGAGATTGTATCGTAGTGTTGTTTGATTTCAATTTGAGCAATGTCTTGCAATTTCACTTGGGGTGCCACAGTGATGTTTTTAATGTCATTTACACTTTTTATGTCCCCAATGACGCGGAGGTTGTATTCTTCCTGATTAACAGTAATTGCCCCAGCTGGAGTAGAAGTTTCTTTTCCTTGTAAAACAGTTAGTACCTGCTGTGATGTTACGTTTTTGTTTTTTAATTGGTTCGGATCAAGTACGATAGATAATTCAGAGGTGGATTTTCCGAAAAACATAACGTTGGCAACACCATCAATGTTTTCAAGTTGTGGTACGATTTCTTTTTCAATTTGTTTTTCATCTGCTTTTGAAAAACCGTTTTGTTTCTGGATAGTAATTTGAGCGAGTGGAATCATAGAAGTGTTTAATTGACTAACTACGGGCTTGGTTACATCTTTAGGTAATTTAATTGTATTGACGGCTTTTTCGACTTCGCGTGCTGCATCTTTCATGTTTGCTTTTGATGTATACGCAATGTCGATACGTGATAATCCCTCGTATGTAGAAGAAGTAATGGTGTCGACGTGTTCTAAATTGCGAAATTGTTTTTCGAGAGGATCAGTTACATCCTTTGTCATCGTTTCAGCGTCGAGTCCTTGAGATAAGGTTGTGACGGTAATTGCTGGATTGTCGATACTCGGTAAAAATTCCATAGGTAATTTAGAGCCGGAATAAACACCGAGTATGGAAATGAGAAAAATCATGATGATAATGGCAGCTCGGTTTTTTAATGAAAACTTTGTTAACCTATCCATAAAATAATTCCTCCATTGGTTTATTTATAGTTGAGTGCGTCCTTTCTTACTATATAACAAAAAATGGATATTTTTCATTAATTAAATGTAAAAAAATTCTAACAATGCCCTTAAATTTATATTAGGATTGGAATGTTGTTAATTTGTAGGGGGGAATTTTCGAATGAGAAGGAAGGGGATAATGCGCGCGAGTGGCTGTTTAATGTAGATGGGATTTTTTCTTACGGCTAATTTGTATAGTTATTTTATAGAAGGATAATTATTATAAACCTTAATATAGAAGAGAATGAAAATTTGGGAAGGTATTGTGAAATTCAATTTTGTTGAATGAAGTGTAGTAGTATACAATCAGAATAACTATTTTTAGTAGAGAGGATAATAGTTATTTCTATAGAAGAAAGTAGGGTAGATAATTTTTTTGTATTTTTATAAAAAAAAACACTTGTTATTTAAAAAGTGTGATGGTATATTAATAAACGTCGCTGATGCGGAAACGCAGAAAACGACAAAAAAGAAATTTTAAAACTTAGTTGACATCGAAAAATGAAGATGTTAATATGATGAAGTCGCTTCTGAAGCGGCGGACAAGTTCTTTGAAAACTGAACG